>NZ_JBHTXK010000004.1:0-266129 GCF_042791795.1 Leifsonia sp. NPDC056665 | reverse complement strand
CACGGAACTCCCGAGGGAAACGTCTAGCCATAAAGACCAACCTCCCGAACCAAACAAGGCCGATGATAAGTGACCGAAGAAACGGGGGAACACCACAGGGCAACGAAGGTAGAAGCGACCGAAGAGAAAGAGCGAATGCACGCAGGCACTCTTTGAGATGAATTTCCGATTTGCGCGTCAAAATCGCCTGATTAACACAACGTGTAGGTATGAGGGGTGGGGTTCAGCGATGGAAGCGCGGCCAGACTTCACAGGGAGTGAAGCAGGCGGTCCAGTACGCCTTCGCGGGGGTCTGTGATGCGACGCTGACGGCGAAGACCGCCCAGGGCGCGATCGCGGCGGCCGGATACGCGAACGCAGTGATGACTCGCTACGTCGTAGAGGACGGCCACATCCGCGACGACCTTCTCACCCGGTCGCAGTTGAAGAACTGGGTGGACGGTGTCGACCCGTTGACCGGTGAACGTCGCGGACGGGATCTCGAGTCGCCAGTCGCTGACCTGATCCTGGACGCGACGATCAACGCCCCCAAGTCGTACTCGATCGCGGCCATGCTCGACCCCGACATCGCCACCGCCTACGAAGACCTCCAAGACAGGCTCCGAGATCGGATCATCAAACTTTGGCAGACCGAGCTCAACGCTCGGCGAGGAAAGCAGGGCTGCATCCGCGAGGACCTCGCCCGGGTCGAAGTTGTGGAACTGCGGCACGAGCGTTCGCGTTCATTGGACCCGCACAAGCACCGCCACCTGTGGCTCAACGTCAAAGTCCAAGGTGTCGACGGCAAGTGGTCCAACATCGACACCCGGGTCGCCTTGCGGTTCCAAAACGTGATCAACGCCGAAGGCGACCTCGCCTCCCGAACGGACCCGGCATGGATCACCGCGCTGGCCGCCAAGGGCTTCACCTTGAACGTCGACGGCGAGATCACGCAGCTGACGCACCTTGTGCAACCGCTGTCGAAGCGGTCTACGCAGATCGAGGCCAACAAGGCGGCGCGCGTCGCCGAGTGGAAGGCCCAACATGCGGAGCAAGAGCCGTCGCACGAAGTGCTGAACCAGATCGATCGCTGGGCGTGGGCCTACGGGCGCCCGGACAAGCCGGGTGACCTGGACGCCGAGGACTGGGCGACAACCGTTCAGAAAGAACTACTAACTGCTGATCCAACGCTCGGACGAGAGCGGGACGCGAAGCCGGTCGCAGTCCGGTCGCCCAACAGCCTTGATCTGGACCTCCTGGCTGCGATGGCTATCGTCGATGCGGATGCCCGGTCGACCGGGACGGGCGGGCGATTCAGCGAGATGGACATTCGCGCAGGCGTGATCCGGGCCCTATCTAAATCGGGGGCCGTCGCCGCTCGATCCGAGCTCGAGCCCCTGATTGACCAGATCGAGGAGACGGCGGTCCAGACTCACACGGTCACCCTCTTGAACGAGCCTGATGTGCCGCGCCACATTAAGCACCTGATGGCGACGTCTACGGCGGCGCTCAAGGCCAGTGTTGCCCGCCGCGTCGAGCTGATGGCCGGACCGGGCGAGCCACTGAACGCGGAAGAGGTTGTTGCTATCGCTCGACTGGTCGAGCCCGGGAGAGTTCTCAACGCCGAACAGCGAGAGGGAGCTGCGGCCATTGGCGGCAGTGGCGCAGTCATCTGTGTGAGTGGAGCCGCCGGGACAGGGAAAACGACGATGCTCAAGGTCGCCGGCGCTGCCCTTCGACGCAACGGTCACGACATGATTATTGTCGCCCCCACCAAGAAGGCATCATCCGTGGCGGGGCGAGAAGCCGCGAGCACTGCGTCGTCCCTGCACCAATTGCTTTACGACTACGGCTGGCGGTGGGAGACCACTGCCAGCGGCGCCGCCAAGTGGTCGCGGCTCGTTCCCGGACATATCGATTCCAGAACAGGACGGATCTATGACGGACCCACTCGCCCGATCGCGATGGGCGATCGAATCGTGGTCGACGAGGCAGGAATGATGGAGCTTGAAGCCGCGAGTGCACTCATCGAATTGGTACAACAAACAAGAGCAACGATCGCGCTTGTCGGAGACCAGCGGCAAGCGCTCCCGGTAGGTCATTCCGGGGCCATGGCGCTCTTCTGGAGGCGAGCGTCGACTCGCGTTGAGCTAACCGAAATCCATCGCTTCGAGGACCCAGCATGGGCAGAGATTACGCTCCGGCTCCGCGAGCCGGACAGCGTCGCGGACTCCGAGTCGGTCGCCGACGAACTGATCGATTCAGGCCGTGTGGCCATGGTGGACAGCGATCTCGCCGCGCGCGACGCGATGGTCGAGAGCTGGCTCGAGGCAGATCGCGCGAACCGATCCATTTCCCTCGTCACGGCGACCCATGCAGAGGCGCAGACGATCAACGAGGCCATTCAGGCGCGGCGGTTGAATGCCGGCTCCATATCGGCCGCGCGAATGGTTACCGGGCAAAACGGACAATCCATCGTGGAGGGCGACATCGTTCAGACACGGCGGAACGACGCAGACTCCGGTGTAGATAATCGTCAAAGCTGGACCGTCAAGAGAATCACAATTGACCATGTCATTCTGGAATCTGTTGGGGATGCAGCGGATCTCCGAAAGGTGACAATTTCATACGCATCCGAACATGTGCACCTTGGCTACGCATCGACGGTTTACGGCGTCCAGGGGGAGACTACCGATCGCTCGCTTGTGGGGCCCGGCGTCGATGCAGCCGGCCTGTACGTAGGGCTTACCCGCGGTCGCGAGCAAAACTCGGTCGTTCTTCTCGCACCGACGAGAACGGCCGCGAAGGCCGAGTTGGTCCAAATGATGCGACGACAGCCCATAGAAGAATCGATCGAACGATCTCGTGATGCCGCTCGCCGGGAGCTTCGGCGGGCAGCAGTTCCCGGGGCCGCGCAAAACGGCGTGACTTCGCCTTCTCCAACCGATTCCACTCTCGGCTTGATCGATTTGGCCAGATCCTAAGATCGCAATCCGGACGCACGCAATTGATAACCGAGTGGATTAGCTCCCTCGAGCACCGCGTCAACAGCTACAAACGAGAACAGCGCCACGGAAAAGGTTTGAGCCTGGCGTTGTGCGTCAGGTCCTGCGCCGCCCCTGCTGAATATCAAAGCTTGACGTCCGTCAGTTGAAGCAGTCTGCGCTGCCTTGAACACCAAGCTCGAGTCCAGGTTTCCGCGAGTGTTATCAACCCAGGCCAGGTAGTGATGGCTATAGAGGTCACAGACCTCCCTAAGCGCTTCTGGGGCCTCGAGCGTGTCAATCGCTCCCAAGTGCACCATCCAATCCCGACACAGGTGCACGGCCTGCTCGGCCGATACGCCGTGGGACATGGGTTTTGGTGCTTCAGCTCTCACAACTCCAGTTTGCAGTAGGCATGCGACGACTGTCACGGCGCTCATCCGAAGATAGCGTGATGAATAATCGGTTCGATCTGAAGTTCGGGTCGCCTCGAATTCGCTTGGTCCGTCAACAGTTTCCGGACCCCTCGAGCATTGTTTAACGATGCTCTCCGCTTATCGACGTTCGTAATCTCACTGGGTTTGAATTTGACGACTAGATACACGCCATGGGTCAGACCGTTCTGCTCCAAATATCTGTCAGCGAGCTGGTCAAGCAGGTGGGTCCGCACTTCGGTATTCCAGATGCCTTTTACCTCGATCACTACGACATAGTTCCGATCGGCTTCCCGGTCACGAACGGCAACGCGTATGTCGTTTCGATCTCCCACGCCTTTGCCTGTCTTGTTCCGCACTTCGACTTCGCGATTGATCAAGACGTTGGTGTCCCGAAGCTCTGTAGCCAAGGCGTGACAGTACCAGTCAGATATTCGCCCCTCGTCCTTCGGTATTGCCTGCGATCCGATTCGGTTCCAGAGCGCAAACGACTGAGGTGTCTCGCCTACAAGCCATTCCTGAATGGTCGACAGTGCGTTGACAACTTCTCGCAAAAGGTCATCGGAACTGTTTATCAGCCTTGTATCGCGACGCGAAAGCAAAAGATTAATCTCGCTGACGGTGGGCGGTCGCCACGAGGATTGCCGAAAGGTTTCGAACGCCATGATCACCGCCCATTCGAGCCCCATGTGACGGCGGTCTAGTCGGGTCAGCACTCGAATCGCGTCGTCTGTGCCCTCCTGAATTAGATCACTAAGCTGACCGTCCCTCCATCGAGCCGCCTCTTCGCGAGAAGTAACCGAATGAACTCCAAGCTGATGCTCGTCGCTGGTTGGTGGGAAGATCTCCGCCAGCAACTCGTACAGATTTGCCTTCAGTTCGTCAGTCATTGTTGATGGGAAGCGCGAAATGCCGTGGCGGCTCGACGCAACGACCAGGAGTGCTAGTCGTGTTAGCTCCGGTGCTGTCTTGGACCGAGCACGAGCTATTCGAACTGCAGCTTTTGGAGAGTCTGCGAATAGGACGCGGAGGCAACTTGCCATCACGGCGACTTCGGCGGATTTCGATGCGAGCAGTATTGAGGCGTTGATCGCGGAATCCGGGTCGACTCGTCTCAGCAGTTCCAGAAGTCCATCGCGAACGCTCGAAGAGGCGAGCGGAATGAGTCGCCGAACCAAACGGACGTTACGACCATTAATCACATCTTCAATGTCATTTACCGAAGGCGGCGGGAACTCCATCCGCGCGACGCTCCTTAGGTGCTTGGCAATCGCATTCTGCAACTCATCCGGCGACGCCTGCTCAATTCGCTTCAGGATTATGCGTCGCACTGAAGAGACCTTCTCCCGTACGTCCCCGTAATTCTCATATTCCAAGGTCGCCGCTGCGAGCGCGTCCCATGCGACTTCTCGATCTCCCTCATACAGTCCTGGCGCGTGAATCTCCAGCGTGTATGCCGCCCGAAACAGCGCTTCGGCAGCGTAGTAGATACGATCTGGGCGACGACGCTTCGGTAAGACCATTGGCGCAGCCGTGAGATACCGAAGCGCTTGGGCAAGAATCTCCTGGCGGCTTCCCCGATCGAGGAGGTCGCCGGCAGCGGAACCGAGGAGATCTGGGTTTCCACGAAGCGAATAGGCTTGCAATTGCGGGTCCGCATCGAGTGCGCGGGCGAGTCTCCAAAAGAGCTCGGGCGCCCTAGTAACCTCGTCAATCCACGCATGGATGTCCTCGACGTAATCGGAGCGCGGAATGGGCTCCTTCGCTTTCGGCGTATCGATGGACTGGAGCTGGTTCCAGTGTCGCTTTTCCTCAAGCGCCTCATCCGACTGCAGGTCCATTAGGACATACCGTCGAGAAAGGCTTTCCCACATCGGAGTCCCTGCGCACCTCCATATGAAGGCGAGATGCTCTGCAGAGCCGACACTCAGAATGCGACCTGCGAGGCGTGACCATATAGAACTCGGAGCCGCATCATCTTCGTTTGCGCGCGCAACGACCCAAATAAAGTCATCTACTCCAATCAGATTCTTGTTCTGTGAGTCGCGGAACCATGTAATTCGGTCGGCGCTCGCGCCAAGGCGGATGACTAGTCGGGTCATAATCTCCTGCCAACGCTCACGAGAGGATTCCCCGCGCGCGATGGGCAGACTCGATGCCGAACCTTCAATCAATGGGACGAGTACAGCAATCAGGGCGTCGTCGGTGCGATCGTCCGTGACGCTTCGCGCTACCCACTCTGCGCTCGCCGCATCGATCAGCCTCAGTATCCCAAAACGACCCGGAGGATCAGCGTCCACACCTCGAAATGCTGCCGGACCCGACGCCCACCAGCGCAAGACCTGTCCCGCATCCCGGGTTGAGAGCCCTTGTCCAAAATCGTGAAGGAAAGAACTGTAGCTTCCGTAGAAAGATTCCGGCTCTGGCACTAGAAGGTCCAAGAGATCGCCAAGAGTGAGCGACGTTGGATACAACACTTCGAGAATGGTTCCTCGAAGCTGACATTGCATATCAGCCTCGAAAAAGGATGGATCATTGAGAGGAAGGGCACGAACTTCATCGATCCTTCCGTTCGCCGCGAGTACGCGGACGGCTTCAGCGCGACAGCGAATCGGTGTGCTTTCCCCACGAGCGATAGCGACCAACTCGGCCTCCAATCCGGGTGTGTAGGAGTCCACCAGCACGCGAAGTGATACAAACATCGAGGACTCGTCGTGTCCCTGCAAACTGCTGCGTAGCTGCGGCGCAAGCTCCCGGTGTGCGAGGCCGCCCAGCTGATCCGCCCACCCAATCAAATAATCGGCCTTCATCGGTTCTTTGAGCAGCCCAGCAACGAGAGTGGAAGACAGGTCAGGACGCAAACGGCCGAGCTTGTTCCTCGCCAGATTCAGGGGATCAATTTGCAATAGCCAATCGAACGTCGTCGACCCAGCGACAAGTGCGGTTGCGACATCCAACATTTGCGGAGGAATCGAGGACGCACCCCCGGAAGACGTAGTCAGCAATGACGACAATTGTTGGCGACTTAGCCCCCACCTCGTCAACGCTTCAGCCGCCAGAAAGTCGCGCAAGATTCGATGCGCAAAGTGTCGTTCCCCATTTCCCGCGTCTAGAAACAGCGGGGTGAGAAGCGCCGCTTGCAGATGAGCATTCGTAACATCTCGTGGCGCATTGTCGATTTGTTCGCGCCCGGCCGCGGACTCGGTCGGAAATCCGGCCGCTTCGCTTCCGGGGACTGCGAGGCCCGCCCCGGTAGCCCCGGTCAGAGCCATAAATGCTGCTAGACGTGCAACAGCTGTCCGCTGCGTCGTGGCATCGTTGTCGGGTGGAAACAACGGCTGGTCGTCAGGTCTTGCCGCGGTGCTAAGCAAGAGAGAAGTCGCCCGGTCTAAGAGCCTGACGCGCCCGGGAGGCAGATCTCCGTCCAAGAGGAACATCTGAACCAGAAGCGCAAGTGTCAGAGGATTCGCCGCGAGTTCGCCCACATCGTTACTAGTGACCGCGCTAAGAAATCGTTCAGCGTCGGCCACTCCCAGGTCAGCCGCGAGCTTCGCCGCATCAGGCCGTCGCAGCGGCAGCAAGACGTGGACAGCACCGGCTTCAACCTCGTCGAAGACGGCGGGGATGCCAGGCAATGTTTCGGCAGTGCGAGAGGTCGCTACGAGCCTCCAGCCGTTGGACTGACACTTCTCGACGATTCCTCGGACGAATGGAACCACCTTTTGGACGCCACGGATTTCATCGATGCCGTCAAGCAGCAACGTTCGTTCCAGCGACGAGTCCCCGAACTCGATGATCGAGAGCTGGCGTTCCAGATCTGTAAGTGTGCCAATGTCGCTAAAAGCGATGAGGGCGGTTTCGTCTTGGGTGCTCGAAAGCTCTCGGTGAAGCTCTCGAATAGCAGTGGACTTACCTGAACCCGGCTCCCCCAGAAGCAGGGTCGCGTGACGCTCTCGGAGCTTGCTGAGGTCCATCGCGCCAGTCGCGTCGTTTGGCAAGAACTCTGCTGGAATCGAAAATCCGTGCTGCGCCACATACCTTGGTGCTGAAGGCGTTACGACCACTCAAGTTCCCTTCGACGGTGTCGACCGCTGCTCAAACCACGCCACGCACATCCCGCGCTCAGCTACGGCCGCGTTTGAGGAGCCGCGCTTCCTCGGTCCGGCTCATCGTCTTTGTTGCCTCAGGAATCTCTGAGGATAGTCCGCGCCACTGCCGCTCTTGCTCGATCCAGGCTCGCCTTTTGCGAATCTGCCTGAGCTTCGTTGCCTGAGCCACGTTCAAGGCGACTAGTGAAGTTACGTAGATCGCCCAAGTCCATGCGGCGGCCTTCGCTAACACCACTGAGAGAATCCACACCACAAAGAGGAGTCCTCCTGCGGTATATAGTGCCGCCGCGGCAAAGCCAAAATGTGCGAAGACAGGCGCTCGTTGCCGCAATGACCACTCAATAACGAACTGATCGCGAAGCTCATCCACGAGCTGCTTGGCAGCCCCCACACTCATCTTTTCTGATACGGCTGTCAACCGAACTGCTCGGCCGAGTTCGTCCTCACGCCTATTCACGCGTGCTATCCAGATAGCAACCGATGCGGCCAGTAGGCCCGCCACAACCTGAGCCCAATTGAATTGCACGTCTACCCCGGTCCGACTGCCATCTGCCCAAACCCATACGAAAATCGCATTCGTGGAGCGGCAGACTCAGACACTATATTGCGATCAAGGCTCTAGTCATTTCACATCCCAATTCGGGGGCGCGCGGCGATCCTTCGGTCTATTGCGGTTTAGCTGACATGCGAAAGGGAGCCGACCTTCCGATCGGCTCCCTTTACCTCCCGTAGGCCCTAGGCGTGAATCGAGGAGATCGACTCCGTGGCGCCAGCAGAATACACAGGCCCGGTCGCCGATACGTCCGGGCCGTCAACTTTTGGGCGCCTGGCGACCTCTGCTGTCGTGTAACGGAGCGATGGCCCAACGCTGTCGGCAACTACTTCAGTCGCGGCACGCGGCTCCCCGGTGGCCTGGTCGGTCCAGTGGCGGAACTCGAGGTTGCCGTTGACGATGACGGTGTCGCCTTTGGCGAGGCTCGCCGTGACGTTCTCGGCGGTGCGACCGAACACGGTGGTGCGGTGGTACTGGGTGTCGCCGTCGACCCACTTGCCGTCTTCGAGCTTGCGGTCGGTGACGGCGACGGTGAACTTCGCGAACTTGGTGCCGTTCTGTGATTCGCCGTAGTCGGGGTCGGCGACGAGGTTGCCTTCGATGCTGATCGGGACTCGTGTGCTCATGATTCCTTTTCCTTTCGATGGGTGCGGCCTTTTGGTCGCTTTCACTTACACGTTGTGTTTTCGGTCGCGGGACGACGTCGTCGTGACGCGCATCCGCCTAACTGGCGTGAGAGGTATGGATCCAGTCGGCCCAGTCGGTCGCGATGGCGGTGTCGATGGCATGCGGGAGTTCCGTGTGTCCGTTGTGGCATTCGCCGTTGTACCAACCGGCAAGACGCGGGAGGGCGGCGGCGAGGCGTTCGTGCCAGCCGATAGGTCCGTAACCAGCGTCAAGGGCGTCGTAGGAGACGAGCCAGGCGGTGTGAAGAGCGGAGAGCTCTTCGACGAGGGCGCCGTGCTGGTACCAGCACGGCGGGATCTTGCGCGACGGAAGGTCGTAGCGACGGATGAACCAGGTCACCCAGTGGCGGAGTTCCGTCCACACTTGGGGCGCCTCTGCGTCTTCGAGGGTGCGCCAGTTGACGACGGCGACGCCGAGTATCCCGGGGCTGCGCCTCGGTGTTTGGTCGTCCCAGCCTTCCGGGAGCGAGTCGAGGAGTTCCTCGATTCGCGGCTTGTCGGTCACGGCCACTCCGATGCTTCTATGAAGCGGGCGATCTTGGCCTGCAGGCGAGAGATCGCCTGAGTGGAGGCGGTACGGCGGGAGACGAACCCGGAGAGCGCACGGTCGCGGTCGATGAGCTGGTGGACGTACTCATGGCAACGCGGGTGCAGGGCGGTGAGGTCCTCGTGACGTTCGCGTGCAGCCCAGCCGCGTGGGGTCTGGCTGACGCCGTTGTAGTCGAGGTGGTGGAGTTCGAGGGTGTGAGTGCTCCCGATGCCGAGGCAGAGTGCGCAGCGGACTTCGCCGGCGCGGGCGTGCTCTTCGGTGAACCAGCGGTCGCGGCGCGCGAACCAGGCCGGCGAGTGCAGGTAGCGGGTGCGGTAAGTGTTGGCCCTGGCTGGGCGACGACGGTTGGACATCAGTTCCGCTCCTCTGCTGCATGCCGACGGTCGACGGCGGCTTGGTACTGTTCGGCGAACACGACCTGCTGGTCGAGTTCGGTGAGCTGCTTGCCCGACTTCACCTGCCCGGCGTCGTCGCGCTCAGTCCAGCCACGGAGGTCGAGGAGGATGCCGCGCCGGTTTCGGTAGGCGAGCAGGCCGATGGTTTCGGGCATGCGCCGGATTTCGTCGAGGGCCATGACGGGCACCTTCTCGTTGCTGATGTTGGTGGAGGATCCGGAGTCGTTGTACGAGTGACCGGTGTTGTGGATGCGTCGGCCGCCGAGCAGGGCTTCGATGTCGCGGAGGTGGTCGACGTCGGATGCACCACCGAGGAGGAGCTTGGCGGTGGCAGCCGACCAAATCGTGTCCGCCTCAGAACGAGACCAAGCGGTCTCTGCCTGGGACAGTGCCTGGAGGACGACGATCGTGGAGATGCCGATGCCGCCACCGTCGGCCATGATCCGCGGCAATGCAGGCCAGGAGAACATGTTCGCGATCTCGTCCAAGATCAGCGCGAGCGGCGGGTCCAGCCGGGAGCCTGGTGAGGCGAGGGCTTTGCGGCGTGCGGTCTCGACGATGTCGTCAAGGATCGCACCGAGGAATCCGCCGACGGAGCCCGCGCCGGCTCCGGTGCCGACGAGGTAGAGGCTGTTGGATCCGGCGAGGAATGCGTCGGGGTCGAACTGCTCCCCCGGTCCCGGTGTCATAGCCCTACGGATGGCGGGGATGGCGAGGGGACGGATGGCGCCGGCGACGCCGAACCACGAGTTGGCGAGGAGCTTCTGGTCGCCGTTGATGATCGCGTCGAGATCCTCTGACCAGCCCGGCGTGCCTTCAGTGGCGAGGACGCTGACCGCCTCGAGGGCGAGGCGGGGGTTGGAGCCCCAGCGGGCGAGGGCCTCGACGCCGCGGCCCGACACCGCGGCCGCGTGCAGCAGCCGGGAGAGCACGGACGAGGAGACCTGCGCCCATTCCTGATTCGTTTTGGATGCCCCGAGAGCGGTGCCGGCGACGATGGCCTGTCCGCGCTGGTCGGCGACGAGCGGTTCCTCACACCCGGTCACAGGAGAGATGCGAAGCGGTGACCGTACCCCGGATAGTTCCTGCGGGTCGAACACCGTGACCTCGCCGAGACGAGCGCGCTCGCGCATCGTGGCAGCGAGGTTGTCGTTACGGGTTGAGGTGGTGATGACCGGCCCGTCCCAGTCGAGGATGGCGTTGATGATGAACCGGTAGCCCTTGCCGGAGCGAGGTGCGCCTTCGACGACGATCGAGTCCTCGATCGATACGTAGACGTCCTGCCCGTGCGCACTGCCGACCTTCCACCCCGCCGCGGACGGTGTTGGGTAGGCAAGCGATGGCCGGAGCGTCTTGGCGCGCTGAAGCGCAGTGCGGGCGGAGGTGTGCTTGCGGACCTCACCGGGCTTTGCGAGTCCGTCCCGGCCGCGGAGCTCGTTTATGAAGTGTCGATCAGACTGGCGGTAGTGCAGCCACCAAACAACCGCTGCCGCCACCACGCTGAGAAGTAGAAGGACCGCGAGGATGTCGAGGGCTCGGATCAGGGTCACAGGTGCCGTGCATCCGGGAGCGAGTGCGAACCCGCTGGGGTCGCCGCCGATGGCCAGTTGGAGGCCAGCGAACACACTTCCGGGCTGGCCGCCTCCGCCGCAGGTTGCGGTGAGTGTGGCGCTGGCGATGCCGGTGGTGAGGGCGCCGGCGGCGACGATGGCGAAGAGGCAGTAGAGCGCGAGCTGGGTCCAGGAGGAGCCGTGGGTTCTCATCCTCGTTCACCGCCCATGGCGTCGGTGCGGAAGATCCCGAGTTCGAAGTCGGTGCAGATGTTGCGCACCTTCGCGATCCGGTCCTGGCCGATCTGCCAGAGCCCTTCGCCTTTGTGAAGTTTGCGGACCAGGTCGGCCTGGGTGTCGTTCCAGCCGAGGATCTCCCGCGACCGCGCGATCTCTCCAGAATGCTGCGCGTACGAGATGCGGGTCTCGCAGTCAGCGAGTAGCCCGAGGGCGCGGGAGTGGAGGGCGCTGTTGCGATCACCCAAGGCGTCCAGGTCCGCGACGCGGTGGAGGAGGTACCAGTTGGAGGTGCCGAGGTGGCGGGCGACCTTCTCGTCCTCGACCCTGTCAGCGAGGCCGTCTCCGCCGGAGACATCGTTGAGGAGCTCTACCGCGGCCTCTTCGTGGATGATGACCCGCGCCTGCCGGTTTGCACCCAGGCTGGAGCGGCGGATCCAGTTCGCCGTCGCCAGCCGGGCCAGCGCCTGCGCCTCTGGCGATGCGCCCTTGAGCGCGGAGGTGTCAACGACCATCATTGGGGCGTCCGCGTCGAACCGGACGGTGGAGGGTCCGTCGAAGAACCCGGTGAGGTCACCGGACACCATCCGACGCAGAGAGTGCGCGAGCCGATGTCCGGCCTCTGCGACCTCGACCGGGAGCGCTCCGTCGGGTTCGACGAGGCGGTTGTAGACGTGCGTGATGGTCACGGTCGACTGCCCGCGGAGAGCGTCGAGAGCGACGTCGAGCGCGGTGTGCTCCACCGGTTCCAGGTTCCCGCCCTCGCGGAGGCGGCGGATGATCGTCTTCACCGTCGCCCGCCGGTACTGGAGGACGTTCTGGTTCCAGTCCTCATCCGAGAAGGAGAGATCCCGTGGCCCTTCATCGAGCAGGTTGATCCGGGCGGCTTTACCGGGCCCGACGCTGATGGAGGTGCCCCCGACATAGGCGGCGACACGCACCCACTCACCGTTCGGGTCGTGCGGCACCGCGATCTTCCGCCCCAACCGCGCCAGCCGGGAGGACCAGGACTTCGCCAACATCGACTTCCCGGTCCCCTTCACTCCGAGGATGGCGACAGAGTGAGAGCGAACGGCCTCGGCGGAATAGGCGTCCCACGGGTCGAAGCAGAACGGCGCACGGGAGAGCAGGTTCTCGCCGATGTACGCACCGGTGAGGATGTCCCCGGTCTCGGCCAGGAACGGATAAGCCCCGCCGAGGACCTTAGAGGAGCAGCGGTGCGCGGGAGGGGTGACGCGCAGTGGGCCACGCAGATTGTGCGGCTGCTTCCACCCCCACGCCGGCATCTTCGACGCCGGCAACTCCGCACTCTGCAGCTTCCAACTCGAGTCCTTGTCTTCCGCAGCGGTCTGGCGGTGGCGGCCGTTGGCTCCCGGCTTCTCGTTCGCGGGGATGCGGCCGATGACCGTGTTCGGCTTCATCGCGCTCACTCCCCTTCCACCGGCACCGGCAACGCCGCGGTCACGAACCCGGCCGCCTGCTGTCCCGACATCGACGCCAGCACCAGCCGTGCCGGGTGCGAGGCCTGCTCTATGTCGGTGCGGGCCTTGGCGAGGGCGTCTTTGGATTCGGCGGAGATGGTGACGAATCCGCGGTACTGGACGTCGCCGAACCCGTCGACGAGGTCGTGCTCGCGCACCGCGAGGTCTTCCTCTTCGCGGAGGTGGGTGAGGGGGATCCGGGAGGACAGCTTCATCCGGATGGTGGCGGCGGTTTCCATGTCGGACTGGGCCCGGTTCAGCTGGGCCAGCGCCTTGTGCGTCGCCACCGGCCGCACCTGCAGGGTGATCACCCGGGTCGCGTCACCGGCGTAGAGGAGCGGTTCGAGGAATCCGGTGCGGACGTCGGTGCGGGGCCATTCGGCGACCCAGAACGTCTGGTGCCAGGACTCGTCCACCCGCAGCGAATCCCAGCCCTCGTCGATCCCCATCACCGGCGACGGCGCAGATACCACACTCGAGTCCTGCTCACGGCGGGTGGCCGCGGCCACAGGGTCTGCGGACAGAGCGTTGAGCTCATCGAGCTCGTCCGAGGTCAGCCAGCCGGCCGGGGTGAGCCGGGCGTGCTCCATCGAGGTCTCGATGCCCGCCACCCGCTCCTTGAGCACGGCGGCGAGCCCGGTCAGGCCCTTGCCTGCGTCGCGGATGGCGCCGTTGAGGGCGGCGGTGTCGAAGGTGAGGGTGACGTAGTTGGTGAACCCCATCGACCGCTTCGACGCCGCCCGCGTCAACGCCCAATACTCGCCGCGCAGCTCGGCGCTGACCTGGGGATCGAAATCGCCCTCACGGGCAACGAGGTAGTCCCTCAGCTGGGTGGACGATGCCCGGTCGACGCGGATTCGGATGCTGGTTTCCCGGATGCCGGGCAGGTTCTCCAGGGAGCTGAGCCATTCCACGAAGCCGTCGTAGGCGGCCTCCTGAGTGCCCTTATCGCGGAGCGCCCACGCTTTGGACCCGACCCGGACGGTTACCGAGGCGAGCCGTCCGCGGGCGTTGTAGATGAAGCCGCCGGCGCCGGGGATCTGAACGATCTGCACGTCGCCGAGCGCACCCGGCAGAAGGAACTTGGAGGTCACGACCGGGGTGGCCGCCGCGATCTGCGCATGCCCCACGTTGAGCGAGGCGACGGAGACACGGAACCAGACGTCCCGACGGAACATCGTCTGCCCGGCCATGCTCCGAAGGAGGTAGCGGGCGGCTTGGGCGACGATCACGATGACGGGTTCGCGCCGGTAGGTGGCGAGCGCGAAGAAGGTGATCGCGGCGATGACCGGCAACATCACCCACAATCCGTTCGGGTCCGCGAACAGTGTCCCGAGCAGGATCGCGACGGCGCCTCCGATGACCATGAGCTGCATGAAGGTGAGGCCCAGGAAGATCCCACGACGCTCGCGGGCGGCGAAACGGACCCGGGGAGCGCCTTCGTCGGCGATGACTTGGTCTGCAGTGAAGGTAGTCATGGGTTATCTCCCAACCTTGATGACCCGTGCCGCACTGCGGACGGGCGCGGAAGCGGTGGAGGCACGCGAGAACTGATCGCGTACCGAGAACCGGTGATGAAGGGCCGTGCCGACCTCGGCGCCCGCGAAGGAGACGAGTTTTGTCGCCCACAGCGGGCTGAACGAGGCGGCGATGACCGCGCCAGCGGCGACGAGGATCACGCCGATGCTGAGGCTCGCCTTGGTCAGCTCGACCGCGAGTAGGACGACGCCCGCCGCGAGGGGTTTGGCGATCAGCAGTCCGACCGAGAGGTTCATCCAGCGTTGCGCCCAGGCGGTGAGCTTGGGTTGGCCGATCATCATCAGCCCGATCGGAGCCATCGCGGCGAGGGCGAGGAGTCCGAATTCGCGGATCGACATGGCAATGAACAGGAAGAGGGAGGCGATCATCATGAGTCCGACGACGAGCAGCGCCATGACGTATTCGCCGATGCCTTCGGGGCCCTGGGCACCTTGCTGCGCCATCACGAAAATGACGCCGCCCTGGGTGAACTGGGCACTGTGCATGACAGTGTTGGCGGATTGCTTCGGCAGGTCGAACAGACCGACCACGCGCAGCAGACTCTGGCTGAGGTCGCCGCCCTGGGCCGCGGTCGTAAGACTGCGGGTGACGTTGTCGGTGATCCCGGAGAACTGTTGCATGGCCCACACGCAGATCGCGCTGAACGGGATGGCGAGTGCGGCACCCGCTGCGGTGCGTCCGATCCTGCCCCAGTCCTGCAGGATCATCGCGATCCCGATGTGGACGAGCGCGACGATCAGGATGACCGGGGCGGTGACGGCCACCCAGAACAGGAACTGCGAGTGGGCAATGCTCCAGCTGCCCTGGTCGATGTTCGTGTTGAACGATCCGGCGATCATCGTGGCGATGAAGTTGCCGAGGTTGACGATGGTGGAGGCCATGAACCCGGCGACGGTTTGCGAGGCTTGGCAGCCGAAGTCGGAGACGAAGCATCCATAGTTCGGCGTGAACGGATCCGGTGGAGCTGCGGCGAGGATGTCGATCATGGTGATCACGCCACGTGGAGCGACTGGCCCCAGTTGATCAGCCCAGCGATGCCGCCAGCGACGGCTACGCCGGCGATGCAGCTGATCAGGCCGACGATGCCGGCCTTCTGGACGCGCCCATTGCTGGAGATGTGGCCGACGACGATGAACCCGGCCGCGATCAGCCCGCCGATGATGGCGAGGATGAGCACGATCGCGAACACGACGTTGGCGATTGCCTGCAGCGCTCCGACGCCGGGACCGGAGAAGTCCGGGCTCGGGTTCGGTACCGCCGCGACGGTGACGATGCGTGCGTGGACGGTGACCAGGGCTTCGTTGAGTGCGTTCATGATTCGGTGTTCCTCTCATCGGTGCGGTCGGGGGTGGTTGGTTCGTTGGCAGGCGCGTCGTTGAGTCGTTTGGCGGCGAGGTAGCCGGAGGCGGCGATTCCTGCGAGGCAGAGACAGATGATGGCCAACAGGCCGAGCAGGGTGTTGACGAGGTCCATTGGGGTTCACTCCCCGCTCGCGGTCGAGGCCCGGACGGCGGCTTCCGGGATGGTCACGAAGAGGTGCGTGGCCTGTCCTTCGGAAGGAACGTCGACGGTGAGGACGAGACGGTCGACGCCGGCCGGGAGGTAGAAGGCGGCCGCGAAGGAGCGGCCTTTGTTGTTCTGGATGGTCCAGTCCGACTTGCCGTGGAAGAGGCCGCCGGGAAGCCACGGCAGTCCGGCGGCTTTCGCAGCGGCCGGTCCGTCGACGGTGTCCAGGACGGCGGGCTCAGGTCGGCCGTCGAACTGGGTTCCCTTGAGAGTGGTGCCGGTGACGTCCTGGATGGTCTGGCTGCCCTGCGACGGCTTCCACTCGCCGGTGAGGGTGACCTTCAGGAACAGCACCGGTGTGCCGGCCGGGAAGAGTTCTGCGGTGGCCCTGGGGAGCGTGCATTTGCAGCCGGTCCTGGCGGCGAAGGTGGTGCCGCCGAAGACTTCGACCCACACGGTGTCCACGATGCCGTCGGCGATGGGCATCGTCGGATCCGCCGTCGGCGTCGCGACCGGTGTCACAGTCGTGAAGGAGCGATCTCGGTCTGGTGCAGCAGTGCTGACGCAGCCGACCAGGGCCAGGCATGCGAGGAGGGCAGCGAGTGCGATCAGTTTCTTGTTCATCGTGGTTCACCTCGGTTTCGTATGCGCCCTTCACCTACACGTTGTGTGTCGGGGCGAGTTTTGACGCGCAAATCGGAAATTCATTTCTCAGGGCACCTGGATGTGCTGGTGTGTGCAGGTATCGGGAAAGGCGTCGGTGAAGTTCAGCAGCAGCCCGGTGTGCACCTTGGCACGGGCTCGGCAGTCGCTTTGGCCGAGGCTGGATCCGTTCGGGGCGTACGGGTCCAGGACATGGATCAGTTGCAGGGAGAGGTCATCGGATCCGGTGAGGGAGCGATGATTGAGGGCGTAGAAGTCGACCGCTTTGCCCTTCCAGTGCGCGGACGCGGTGCCCGCTCCCGGTGTCATGCCGGTGCAGCGTCGGTTGAGGTCGCTCACCCCGACGGTTTGGAAGGCTTGGGCTGCGACGACCATCAGTTGCAGGACACGAGCGTCGACGGTGCACTCCGGTGTGGCGGTGCCGTCAGCCATGTTGATCACTTGCTGCTCGTACCTCGGCTCGAGGAATGTCAGCTTCCCCGCCTGTACGTCGGCGACCAACGCCACGGCGGCCGCTTTGGCGTCGGCTGGTACCTGGCAGGTGCTCGTGGCGGTGCCGGTCAGTGCGATCAGAACGTGCTGTGCTGGAGTCCAGAACCGTGTGTAGTGGTTCGGGTCCGCGTTGATCTGGACTGCGTTGGCCACCAGGGTCGGGGCCGCGGTCTGCCAGTCCGCCACGGTCAGCATCCGTGTGTAGAACGCGCCTGCCGCAGTGGCCGGGTCCATGCGCTTTTCGATGCTGCCGTAGCCGACGCCCTGCTGGAAAACGCCGATCGTCGTGTTGTCGACCGCGTCGCCATGGTTCAGGTTGCGAAGCCCGGACTCCCCCATGGCCACCATCAACGCGAGGACCTGACCATGCGGTGGGACGTTCAACTCCTGGCCGACGGTGATGATCGTCGAGGCAACCTTCAACTGGTCCGGCCCATACCCGTCGACGGTTTGACCCGAGGCGACGGCAGGAGCAGACCCGCCGCACCCTCCTCCGGTTCCGGCGGCCGAGTTGGGGCCCATGGCGAGGACCATGGTGACCGGCAGGGCGACGAGCCCCACCGGGACCACCAGCAGGATGACCATCGCGACGATCAGGAGGTTCCGCGTCGTCTTCGGATGGGCGAGCGCCTGGGCCGCGGCTCCGACCCCGATCATGCGGCCTGCTCCTGGCGCATCACGGTGTGGGCAATGTAGACCAGTCGTTTGGCTTGGGCGATCCTTGCTCGGGCCGAGCCGGGGTGGATGTCCAGCTTCTTGGCGATTGCCTCCGAACTGTCGCCGAGCATCCTTGCGACCTCGCGGATGCCGCCCTGATCGGGGATGCACCGTACGATCACCGGGCCGGTCATGGGGAGGTCCGCATCAACAGCTGCGAGAGCAGCGCGAACAGTGCTAGCGGTCAGGAATACTCGATCGCGGATCGTTCGGACGCTGCGAATGGAGAGGTCGCGTTCGAGCCCGACGCGCTCGGCGTCGCCGTCGGCCAGCGCGATCTCGCCCACGACAGCCCAGTCGCGTGGTGCGACGAACTCCGCGACGAGCTTCATCCACCGACCGACGTCGTACCGTTCGATGAGCAGGGTGAGTGCGTCCGGTTGGACGAGGGACTCGAATTGGTCCCAGTGGCCCATGTAGGGCGGGATGTGCCTGCGCAGTTCGTTGCGCAGGACGTTGCGGGCGACACCGAACACGAACGCGTTCGGCGTTCCCGATCTCGGGTCGTAGGTACTGCTGCGGCGCCAGACCGATTCACGGATCTGCTGCATCACATCATCGGGATCCAGCGAGTGCCGTCGTCCAATGCTGTAGACGACGAAACTGCGCAGAGTGTCGACTTCACGGATGAGCTCCGCTATGCGGGCATCCGCCCTGCTGCCGACTTGAATTCCTCCAGCCACGAGATCACAACCTTCCTTGCATGGAGGTGGCTACTGCGAAGGCTCGGGTTCGAGTCCGAGAGGACCCGTCAGAATTCCGTCTTTCCAGCCGCGAGGGCGCGCGGCAGCTCAGCTCGTGAAGGGAGGATGTTCGTACAGATGGGCGTCGCGAATGGAACTCTCGGGGCGACGTCCTCCGCGTTCAGCGATGGAGAGGTGACTTCGACTCTGAAGTTCGGGAGCCTCAGCCACGATGTGTCACCGCTGTCCTGACTCGAATCGCGAGCCCAGGACCTCGGCAACCGGGGTAAGAATCAGCCGTTCCATCTGGTGCCGCACGCTACCCCCGAACGGGGGTAGCCCGTAGTGACCACGCCGCGGGTTACTGCCTGTTCTACTGACAGCCTTCGCACTGCAAGTCATCGATCGGATCGACCGGTACGAGATACCCGTCCACGAAGTCCCGGATGACGCCCGGGGTGGACGGCGCGTCTGGGATGGGCAAACCGGTCACATCAGCACCGCCGTCCCGGTCTGTACGCTCGCCTCCACCCATGCGATCACCTCCGCCGGCTTGTAGACCACCTGATGTGGCGTGGGCTTGTAGTAGCGCGGACCCTTCCCCTTGTAGCGAAGCTGTGCCAGCGCGGCGACGGACAGTCCCGTCATCTCGGCCACCTCTACGGGCCGAATGTATTCTCCAGTCATCTCATCTTCTCCATTTCGACTAGAAAGGAGCACTGTTTCAGTGGAATTTACGATAGCGTGCATTCCTTGGTTTGACAATAGGGAGTGGTCTATGCTGTTGAAATGGCTGACTTCCGTATCGAGGACAACGTGGGCGCACGGATCAAGTTCGCGCGTCGGGAGCGAGGATTTCGCACAGCGCGCGAGTTCGCTGACTCGCTCTCTGGAGGCAATGTCACGGCAGCTGTCGTCGAGAACATCGAGTCGGGCCGCAAGGCTGACATCAGCATCACCCAGCTGCTCAATATCGCCCACGGGCTAGGCACCCCGCCCTCGTATCTGCTGGCGCCGATCGGCAGGCCGAACGCGAAAATGGACCTCCCGAATCTCAACGACGAGCTCGCCGACATGACGGCCGCCGAGTTCGACTGCTGGCTTTCGGCAACGCCATTGAGTTCGTATCGCCCGAGATGGGCCGGTGAACGCGTTGACATCGAGGCGCTCGGCTCGCTGCGACAGCTCGGGACCTTCCAACGCGAACTCGAGCGACTTCGCCTCGTCATGAACGTGCAGTCAGCGTCAGGCGACGCCGACCTCGTCCGGGCGAACAAGGACATCAAGCGCCAGATCGACACCGTCTCGAAGGAGGCCGCCCGGCTGGTCGGCCTGCTTGAGTCCGGCGGATTCGTGGACGTCGCGAGCGAGGACGACGATTCGGAGTAGTCATGGGCAGCATCACCCCGTACGAGTCAGCCGCCGGCAAGCGATACCGGGTTCGCTACCGCAAGCCCGATCATTCGCAGACCGACAAACGCGGCTTCCGGACCAAGCGCGAGGCCGAACTTTTCCTGGCATCTGTCGAGACCAAGAAGGCCACTGGCGAGTACATCGACCCCACCGCCGCCCGCGCGACCGTCGATCGACTTGGCACGGCCTGGCTTGCCTCTCGGTCCCACCTGAAACCGTCGTCGGCCTATGTCTACGAGTCCGCGTGGAGACTGCACGTTCAGCCGCGATGGGGCAACGCGATGATCGGCAGCATCCGGCACAGCGAGGTCCAGACTTGGATCACAGAGCTGAGTAATGGGACAGAAGGCACGAAGCCGAAGTCGCCGACAATCGTTCGTAGAAGCCACGACATCCTCGCCGGCATTCTCGACACCGCTGTTCGCGACCACCTCATCCCTTCGAATCCTGCGAGGGGCGTAAAGCTACCGAGGCGTAGGTCTCGCGCGCACACTTACTTGACCAACGCACAGGTCGCCGAGCTCCTCGTGGCATGCGCGGAACACGCCCCGATCGTTGCAACGCTCGCCTACACAGGCCTTCGTTGGGGCGAAGCGTCAGCTCTGCGGGTTCGCGATGTCGATGCGCGCCGACGCCGACTTTCCGTCGAGGAAAACGCCGTATACGTGAACGGATCGATCGTGGTTGGCACGCCCAAGACATACGAACGTCGCAGCGTGCCGTACCCACAGTTCCTGTCCGCGCCGCTGTCCGCGGCATGCACAGGCAAGGCGCGTGACGACCTCGTGTTCGACGATGGTCGGGGCGAGTACCAAAAGACTCCCACCATGACGGTCAACTCGTGGTGGGACCGCGCCCTCGTGACGGCAGATCTACCACCAATGACGATCCACGACCTACGTCATACGGCTGCGTCCCTCGCTGTCAGCGCGGGCGCGAACGTGAAGGCCGTTCAGCGAATGCTCGGACATGCCTCTGCGGCGATGACGCTCGATACGTACAGCGACCTGTTTGACGACGACCTCGACTCTGTGGCGGTCCGCCTAGATGAGAAAGCGTCGATTCACATATCCCGCGTCTGGAGCGAAGCGCACACTTGATATCAAAGCGCCGGCCAAGCGATCTAGATGTTCAAGGGTGAGCAATACCGATTGCTACGGCTACCGCGATCACGAGCACGCCGCCTACAACGGTGACGACGAGACCTGCGGTGTGATCGCGCCATGTCGCTGCCCACCACGATCGGGCAGGCAAAGGAGCCGTGCTGACTGAAGACGAATCGTTCCTAGGCTCTGCGTTTACGGTCGCACGGGTTACAGCCTCTGCGGAAGCTACTGAGTTCCTATTCGAATGGGCGAGCGAGGGCTCATCAGCAACACTCTCCACGAAGGAGGAGAGTGTCCCAGCAAGCCCCTCGACAGCGACCCGGCTCTTCCCAGAGATCTCAATCACAATTAGGCGGTGACGTAGCATCGCGTGCACCCAGAGCTTGGCTATCCATGTCCACTCACTATTGGGCTCGCTTGTTGCCCTCAGCTCAAGTGTCACGTCGCTGAGCTGAGCGTCATTTTCCTGCAAGGACAATCGAGCCGCATCCAAGCTGTCGCGCCCAAACGTTGACCCCGTATCCGCCCTAACTCGATAGTCGGGAATCGACACGTGTTCGCTGATCTCTTTCAAGCCGCGAAACCGATCGCGATTCGATGCCGGAGAGAAGGTTCCAGCAATCCTGCTCATCAGCGAAAGAGAGTTGTAGCTCGCGCTTGAATGTGTCTGCCATGCCAACCCTTCGCACTGTGCGCTGTAGTCACATCATTCCAGCGATTGGCGACAAATCTCCGCCTTGTCGCGACACGGACTCTGCCGATGGCGAAGAGAGCGCCACCCCCGAGATGACGACGCATTCAGATCGGTCGAATTCAATTGTGGGCAAAATGTGGGCAAATCGCCCCACGAACGACAAAACGGCGGCTGTTCAACAGCCGCCGTTCCCAGTGTTTTACTGGTCTGTAGCGAGGGCGGGACTCGAACCCGCGACACCACGATTATGAGCCGTGTGCTCTAACCACCTGAGCTACCCCGCCGTAGCCTCCCGGTGTCGCGACCGGGAGACGGAGCCCCCTGTGGGAATCGGACCCACTACCTCTTCCTTACCAAGGAAGTGCTCTACCAATGAGCTAAGGGGGCGAAGCCGTGGCATCCGGAAGGGTCCGGGCCGTTTTCGGCAACCGTACGAGGATACCATCCTCGCGAGGGTGCTTCGTACCACCCGGACCCCCGGATCATGCTGAGTTCACGCCCGAATCACGCCCGGATCACGCGGCCTTCGCGGCCTCCGAGGCGCCGTCGAGCGCGTCCAGCTCGTCGGCCGTCAGCACGAGGTCCACCGAGGCCAGGAGGTCGGGGAGCTGCTCCAGCGTGCGGGCACTCGCGATCGGCGCGGTGATGGTCGGCTGGGCCGCGAGCCAGGCGAGCGCGGTGGTCGCGACGGAGACGCCGTGCGCGGCGGAGACCTCGTCCAGGGCGGCGAGCACACTCCGTCCGGCCTCGTCCAGGTACTTGGCGGCGCCGCCGGCGCGGGGGCTGTCGACGGTCACGCCGTCGCGGTACTTGCCGGTCAGGAAGCCCGCGGCGAGCGCGAAGTAGGGCATCACTCCGAGGCCCTCGCGCTCGACGATCGGGCGGTACTTCTCCTCGTAGGCGCGCTCGACCAGGTTGTAGTGCGGCTGGAGGGCGACCGCACGGTGGAGACCCTCGCGCTCGGTGATCGCGAACCACTCCTCGATGCGCTCCGGCGAGTAGTTCGAGATGGCGATGTGGCGGACCTTGCCCGCGTCCACGAGACCCGAGAGCGCGGCGACGGTCTCCTCCAGCGGCACCGACTGGTCGTCGAAGTGCGCATAGTAGAGGTCGATGTGGTCGCTCTGCAGACGCTCGAGGGAGGCGTCGGCGGCGCGGCGGATGTTGTCGGCGGCCAGGCCCGTGAAGTCGGGGTGCTGGCTGACCTTGGTCGCGAGCACGACGTCGTCGCGCCGGCCGCGGGCCGTGAACCACTCGCCGAGGATGCGCTCCGAGTCGCCGCCGGTGTTGCCCGGCACCCAGGCCGAGTAGCCGTCAGCGGTGTCCACGAAGTTGCCGCCCGCCGCCGTGTAGGCGTCGAGCACCGCGAAGGAGCTGTCGCGGTCGGCCGTCCAGCCGAAGACGTTTCCGCCCAGTGAGAGAGGGAAGACCTGGAGGTCGGAGGTTCCGATGGCGCGGCGCGGTGAAGTCATTCCGTGTTCCTTTCGTGGCTGTCCTTCCACGCTAACGCCCGGTCTCCGTGGCTATTCCGAATGTGTCCGAAGATGTGGAGAGCTCACACGGGCGGCCCTACTGTGGAGGAATGTCCCCCGCCCTCGCATCCGAGCGCGCCCTCGCCGCCGACTGCGCCTCCTGCTCGGGGCTCTGCTGCGTCGCGCTCGCCTTCGCACGCTCCGCGGACTTCGCGTTCGACAAGCCCGCGGGCGAGGAGTGCGTGAACCTGGAGGACGGCTTCGGCTGCCGCATCCACCCGCAGCTCCGCGAGCGCGGCTTCAAGGGCTGCACGGTGTTCGACTGCTTCGGCGCCGGCCAGCTCGTCACCCGGCACACCTTCGGCGGCAGGTCATGGCGCGACGACGCCGGTGTCCGCGCCGAGATGTTCGCCGTGTTCCCGATCGTCCGCCAGCTCCACGAGCTGCTCTGGTACCTCCGCGAGGCCCTCGCGATGCCCGCCGCGGCGTCCCTCCACGACGCGTTGCGCGCCTCCTGGGAGGAGGTCACGGAGGCAGTCGACGCGGCCCCAGCGCTCATCCCCGAGCTCGACGTCGACGAGCTCCGCGCCCCCGCGGCGGCCCTGCTGCGGGAGGCCGCCCGGCTGACCCGCGAGGCGGCCCGCGATGCAGCCACCCGCGAGACCCGCCGCACCTCCACCCCGCTCCGCGTCAAGCGCTCCCGCCTCTCTCCCGGAGCCGACCTCCTCGGCGCGGACCTGCGCGGCGCGGACCTCCGCGGCGCCGAGCTGCGCGGCGCCCTCCTGATCGGCGCCGACCTCCGCGACGCCGACCTGACCGCCGCCGAGCTCATCGGCGCCGACCTCCGCGACGCCCGGCTCGACGGCGCCGTCCTCGACCGCGCCATCTACCTCACTCAGCCCCAGGTCGACGCGGCACGAGGGGATGACAGCACCCGGCTGCCCGCGGCGCTCCACCGCCCGTCGCACTGGCGCACCGCGTCGCGCTGAGCCGCACGCCCCTCCCGTTCACGTCGCGGACCGGCGTCACACAAGCCCGCACTCAGTCGAGGGGGCTAGCATTGCTGCCAGCGCCGACGACGGCGCGCCGATCCCGGTGCCGCAAGCGGCGGCGTGCGAGGAACGACGGCGCCCCCCGATCGTTCCCGCCACGCGTGCCCGCAGCGACACCCCGTCCTGAAGCCAAGACAGGTGATCCCCATTACTTCCGAATCCTCCCGCACGCTCTCGCCCAGTACTCCCGGCCGCGAGTGGTGGCGCTCCGCCGTCATCTACCAGGTGTACCCGCGCTCCTTCGCGGACGCCGACGGCGACGGGATGGGCGACCTCAACGGCATCACCAGCCGGCTCCCCGCGCTCCGCGACCTGGGCGTCGACGCGGTGTGGCTGTCGCCGTTCTTCACGTCGCCCCAGAACGACGCGGGCTACGACGTGGCCGACTACCGCGACGTCGACCCCAGCTTCGGCACGCTCGCCGACTTCGACGCGATGCTGCAGGCAGCGCACGGCCTCGGGCTGCGCGTCATCATCGACATCGTCCCCAACCACTCGTCGAGCGACCACGCCTGGTTCCAGGAGGCCCTCGCCTCGGCTCCGGGCAGTGCAGAGCGCGCCCGCTACCTGTTCCGCGACGGCACGGGCGTGAACGGCGACGAGGCTCCCAACAACTGGGAGTCCATCTTCGGCGGCCCGGCCTGGACCCGCGTCACCGAGGCCGACGGCACCCCCGGCCAGTGGTACCTCCACCTGTTCGACAAGTCGCAGCCCGACTTCGACTGGGAGAACCCCTGGGTGCGGGAGCAGTTCCGCGGCGTGCTGCGGTTCTGGCTCGACCGCGGCGTCGACGGCTTCCGCGTGGACGTCGCCCACGGCATGATCAAGGAGGCCGGCCTCCCCGACTACACCCCGCCCGCGAACGCCGGCAGCATGGGCGGCGGCGCGATCGCGACCACGACCGGCGGCATCGTGCTGGAGCCGCAGATCAGCGCCCACGCCGAGGGCGAGCCCGTCACGCCCCCGTACTTCGGGCAGGACGGCGTCCACGACATCTACCGCGACTGGCACACGGTCCTCGACGAGTACGAGGGCGACCGCGTGCTCTGCGGCGAGGCCTGGGTGGAGCCGATGGAGAAGCTCGCGAACTGGGTCCGCCCCGACGAGATGCAGCAGACCTTCAACTTCGGTTACCTGGAGACGCCGTGGGACGCGGTCGCGCTCCGCGCGGTGATCGACCGCTCGATCGCCGTGTTCGGCAGCGTCGGCGCCCCGAGCACCTGGGTGCTCTCCAACCACGACGTCGTCCGGCACGCCACCCGGCTGGCGCTGACAGGCGACAACCCGCAGGGTCACGGCATCGGCCCGAAGTCGACCGGCATCCCGGACCCGGCCTTCGCCCTGCGCCGCGCCCGCGCCGCGACGGCCCTCATGCTCGCGCTCCCCGGCTCGGCGTACCTGTACCAGGGTGAGGAGCTCGGCCTCCCGGAGGCCGTCGACCTCCCCGACGACGCCCGCCAGGACCCCACCTGGTTCCGGACGAACGGCGAGCGCTACGGCCGCGACGGCTGCCGCGTGCCGATCCCGTGGGAGGGCGCCGACCCGTCGTACGGTTTCGGCCCCGGTCCGAAGAGCTGGCTGCCGCAGCCCGCGACCTGGGCGGAGTACACCCGCTCGTCGCAGGAGGGCGTGCCCGGCTCGACGCTGACCATGTACCAGGAGGCGCTGGCCGCCCGCCGCGAGCACGACCTCGCCTTCGGCGAGCTGCAGTGGTCGAACGCCGGCGAGGGCGCGCTGCTGTTCCGCTCGGGCAACGTCACCGTCGCCGTCAACTTCGGCAGGGCCCCGCTCCCCCTGCCCGAGGGCACCGTCATCCTGGCCAGCGGCCCGCTCGCTGACGGCATGCTCCCGCAGGACACCACCGCCTGGCTCATCTGACCACGGTCGCCAACGGAGGAGACCCACCCCGATCAGGCCCGGGTCTCCTCCGTCAGCTGCCCCCAGCCGGCGTGTCGGCTCGGATCTCCTCCGTTCACAACGGCCCCTCAGCTCGCGTTGGCCTTCAACCACACAACAGGATCGACCGGCTCTGTGCCGTCCAGCCGGATCTCGAAGTGCAGGTGCGCCCCCGTCGAGACTCCGGTGTTCCCCACCCTGCCCACGATGTCGGCCACCCGCACCCGCTGACCCTCGGCGACCCGCACCGACCCCGTCTGCATGTGGCAGTACTTGCTGCTGACCAGCCGCCCGTCGATCAGGTGGTCGATCGTGACGTTCACGCCGCAGCCGCCGCGGTCGCCGGTCACGACCTCCCTAACCACGCCGTCGGCGATGATCTGGATGGGCACGCCGTCACCCGGCGCGAAGTCCACCCCGAGGTGGTTGGTGGAGGCGCCCTCGGTCGGCGCGGCGCGCGGCCCGAACCCGGAGGTGATCGGCACGCCGACCGGGAACGGCCACTGGATGGCGCCAGCCGGGTTGTTGCGGAAGGTGTCCGCGATCCGCATCGAGCGCAGCGCGGCGAGCTGGTCGCCGGAGGTCGCGGCCCCGCCGTCGCGGACGATGGCCTCCCGCTCGCCCGGAGCGATGCTGTCGAGCGCCTGGACCTCCCGCTCCGACGCCGGAGCGCTGGAGAACGGGGCAGAGGCGGTGCGCGCGCGGACCTGGTCCTCGGTCAGGAGCGCCATCGCCGGGACCGTGGTCGCGACCGCGATCCCGAGGACCGAGAGCATCGCAAGCGTGCTCACCCCGCGGCCGAAGCGCGGCTCGCGTGCCCGCTGGGCCGCCTGCTCACGCTGCCGGAGCTCGCGGCGGGTCAGGGTCTGGGGCACCCGACCCAATATAACGAAACGGTAACTGCCTCACCACTCGGAGGCCGGCCGGTTACTCCCAGCGTTGGTAGTACGCCTGCACCAGCGGGTCGAGTTGCGCATACAGGCCGGGCGCCGCCGCGAGCAACAGAGCCTTGCCGGCCGGAGCGCCGTCCAGCCCGCCGACCGTCGCCCCCGCCTCCTGCGCGATGAGCGCCCCGGCCGCGTGATCCCACGGGTTCAGCCCGCGCTCGTAGTAGGCATCGAGCCGCCCGCACGCGACGGAGCACAGGTCGAGGGAGGCCGCCCCGATCCGCCGGACGTCGCGAACCTGCGGGATCAGCTCGGTCACGAAGGCCGCCTGCTTGCGCCGGATCTCCGGGTCGTACCCGAACCCGGTCCCGACGAGCGCAAGCGGCAACTCCACCCCCTCATTGACCCGGATCGGCTCGCCGTTCAACCGCGCGCCACCTCCCGCCGCCGCTGTGAACACCTCCCCGGTCGACGGATTCACGACCGCCCCGGCGAGCGTCCGCCACGTCGCCGGATCGGGGTCGCCCTCCACGACGGCGACGCTGACCGCCCACGCCGGGATGTCGTAGAAGTAGTTGACCGTCCCGTCGATCGGGTCGACCACCCAGGTGAGCCCGCTGCTCCCCCGCTCGCCGCCGGACTCCTCCCCGAGGAACCCGTCCCGCGGCCGCGACGCCTCCAGCGCGCCGCGGATCAGGTCCTCGGCCTCCCGGTCGGCGCGCGTGACGATGTCGGTGATGGTCGACTTGGAGGCCGCGATCTCCACCCCGTCCCGCCGCCGCTGCAACGCGAGAGCGGCCGCGCGACGCGCGACGGTGGTGGCGATCTCGAGCAGTTCGTTGGGGGTGGGCATGGGGCAAGCCTGGCACACCGCCGCACCGCGGAGGCTTCTCGGCGTCGGACCGAAACGAAAGAGCCCAGCCGATACGGCCGGGCTCTTTCACATGGGTGGCGAGTGAGGGATTCGAACCCCCGAAGGCTACGCCGGCTGATTTACAGTCAGATCCCTTTGGCCGCTTGGGTAACTCGCCATGAGCGCGCCGCAAAGGCGCCATGTAAGAATACTCGGCGCGCGCCGTCTCACGAAATCGGCCGGACCACCGCCAGGAGCCGCACGTCTGCCTCCCGCGAATTCGCACACGGCAGAACCGCGCGACAAAGGGCGACCCCCGGTCGCAGGATGACGCCATGACCACTCCTGAGACCTTCTCCCCCGTGCAGCGGCTGCTCGAGGAGCGCATCGTGTTCCTCGGCACCGAAGTGAACGACGAGTCGGCTGGCGAGGTCTGCGCGCAGCTCCTGCTGCTCGACTCCATCGCCTCCGATCGCGACATCTTCCTCTACATCAACTCGCCGGGCGGCTCCATCACCGCGGGGTTCGCCGTCTACGACACGATGAACTTCGTCCGCGCCGACGTGGCGACCGTCGCGCTCGGCTTCGCGGCCTCGATGGGGCAGTTCCTGCTGTCGTCCGGCGCGCCGGGCAAGCGGTATGCGCTCCCGAACTCGTCCATCGTGATGCACCAGCCGCATGGAGGCTTCGGCGGCACGAGTGCGGACATCCGGACCCAGGCGAAGCAGATCCTGCACTTCAAGCGCAGGATGGCGGAGCTGACCAGCGAGCAGACCGGCAAGACCGTCGAGCAGATCATCGAGGACGGTGACCGCGACCGCTGGTTCACCGCCGACGAGGCCAGGGACTACGGCTTCGTGGACGAGGTCATCGGCTCGACGCGGGCGCTCGCGAACTGAAGGGCAAAGCCCGCGGGAGGCTCAGGCGGCCAGCAGCACCGGCTGCACGACGTCGGACACCGCGTGCTCGTCCGCCATCGTCGCCCCGTGGACCCGCTCCGGGACCAGGCTCAGCACCTCGACGCGGGCGAACTCCGCCACCACCTCCGACAGCAGCTCCCCCTCCGTCACGTCGAGCACGCGGCACAGTGCCGCGAGGATCTCGGATGACGCCTCCTTGCGGCCGCGTTCGATCTCCGACAGGTACGGGATGCTGATGCGCGATGTCTCGGAGAGCTCGCGCAGCGTCGCGCCCCGCTCCGTCCGCAAGCGGCGGAGCACGGAGCCGATCGCGTGCCGCATCAACATGCCTGAAGCCTAAGCCGGAGGCCCGGGTCCGCGCCGATCCGATTTTCCGATTCCGCCCACAGCAGAATTCGCCCGGACGCCCACGACTTCGCGACACTCCCCGACGCCTGCCGCCGATGTCGGTGGCCGCGCGCACAATCGGGGGCATGAGAACGTTGGAGATCTGCGAACGATGCGACGGGACCGGCGCCGACCCCCGGCAGCACTCCGAGGAGGTCGCCCTCTGCGTCGAGTGCAACGGTGACGGCTGCCACGTCACCTACTTCGCCGAGCTCCAGCAGACGGCCTGACCACCGCGCGCGACGCGCACCGCCCGTAGACTGGATGCCGTCCGGCCCGCTCCGATCGCCGGACACCTGCGCGGGAAGGAACAGTACAGTGGCAGACTCCTCGTTCGACGTCGTCAGCAAGGTCGACAAGATGGAGGCGGACAACGCCGTCAACCAGGCCCGCAAGGAGGTCGAGCAGCGCTACGACTTCAAGAACGTCGGTGCCTCGGTCGAGTGGAGCGGCGAGAAGGTGCTGCTCAAGGGCAACACCGAGGAGCGCGTCAAGGCGGTGCTCGAAGTCCTCGAGTCCAAGTTCATCAAGCGCGGCATCACCCTCAAGTCGCTCGACACCGGCAAGCCGTATCCGTCGGGCAAGGAGTTCCGCATCGAGGTCGGCCTGAAGGACGGCATCGAGCAGGACGCCGCCAAGAAGATCAACAAGCTGATCCGCGACGAGGCGCCCAAGAGCGTCAAGTCGCAGATCCAGGGCGACGAGCTCCGGGTCAGCTCAAAGAGCCGGGACGACCTCCAGGCGACAATGGCCCTCTTGAAGGGCGCCGACCTGGACGTGGCCCTGCAGTTCGTGAACTTCCGCTGAGCGCTCCGCGCAGCCAGCGGGCGACCTGCCCGTAGGCCGCCTCGCGCGCCTGCTCCTGCGACAGGAACACGTCGTGCAGCGCGCCGTCGATGCGCGCCACCGTCACGGTCGGCGCGAGCCGCAGTGCGCGCACCGCGATGTCCTGCACCAGCAGCACCACGTCCGAGCTCAGCATGTCCGTCGTCCAGTACGGCAGCAGCGTCGAGCGGGCCGACAGCAGCGTGAGCACCGGGACCTCGATGGAGAGCCCGGCCGCGACGCGGGTGTGCCCGGCGAGGATGGCCGTGAGCCAGGCGGGGTGCACCGCGAAGCCGCGCACCGGACGCCAGGTCAGGTCGTAGTCCCACTCGCCGTCCAGCGTCCGCGACACCGACCGCGTGTAGAAGCCGAGGTCCACGTTCGGCATCGCGGCCTTCGGTTCGAGCCGGGACTGGAGGTCGACCAGCGGCGCGAGCATCGCCCGGCCGGCCGAGTGCGCCTGGAACTCCAGCCACGGGCTGTTGAGCACGAGCGCCGACGCCCGGCCGGGGTGTCGGTCCGCCCACAGGCTCAGGGTGAGGCCTCCCGTCGAGTGGCCGAGCAGGATCAGCCGGCGGTGCGGGCGCTCGCCCTCCTCGTGGCCCATTGCCCGGAGCGCCGCGTCGATGTCGGCGTCGTAGGTGTCCAGCGAGTCGATGAAACCGGGAGTCTGGCCGGGGCGGAGGCTGCGGCCGTACTTGCGCAGGTCCAGCGCGAAGAACCGCGCGCCCTGGTCGTGCCAGAACCGCGCGAGCCCGGTCTGGAAGAAGTAGTCCGACCAGCCGTGCACGTACAGCACGTCGGTCTCGTCGGCGGGACGGCCGGGCCGGAGGTCGGCCAGGTGCGGCCACGGCTCGTAGCGCACGAGGGTCGCGACGACCTCGCCCTCGGCGTCGTGGCCGAGCGGGAGCGTCGCCTGCTGGAACCCGGCGCCGAGCACGTCGGGGCGCCACTCCACTGGGCCGACCATGCCTCCAGCGTGCCAGATCGGGGCGGCCGGAGGCGAGGGTCTACTCCGCCGCCGTCGCCTCCACCGCGGCGCCATTCGACGCGCGCAGCATGTCCTCGCGCGGGACGACCTTGATCCGGGCGCGGCCGCGCTCGGCGCCGAGCGCCTGCTCGTGCGCGTCGAGGTTGTGCCAGCCGTTCAGGTTCGTGTACTCCACACCTCGCTCGCGCAGCAGGTTCTCCACAGATTCCTCGGAGGGGGAAGCGGGAGACCACCAGTTGCCCTGATCGTTGATCACATGCTTGATCGTCTCCATCGCATCCGACTTCGTGTGACCGATGAGGCCCACCGGGCCCCGCTTGATCCACCCCGTCGCATACACGCCGTACATCCGCTCGTTGTCGCGGTTGCGCAGCACCTGGCCCTCGTGGTTCGGGATCACGCCGTGCTTCTTGTCGAACGGGATGCCGGGCAGCGGCGACCCGAAATAGCCGACCGCGCGGTAGATCGCCTGGATCTCCAGCTCCCGGATCTCGCCGGTGCCGCGCACACCGCCGGCGCCGTCCGACTCGGTGCGCTCGTAGCGGTACGCCCGCACGTTCCCGTCCTCGTCGGCGAGCACCTCCAGCGGCTTGGCGTAGAAGTGCAGGTGCAGGCGCCGGGAGGCCGCGCCCACCTCGCGCTGCCGCCACTGCTGCAGCACGCGGTCGATGACCAGCACCTGCTTGTTGCTCGCGATCGCGTCCTTGGAGTGCTCGTCGTACTCGAAGTCCTCGTCGTAGAGGATCATGTCGACATCGCGCAGCTCGCCGAGCTCGCGCAGCTCCAGCGGCGTGAACTTCACCTGCGCCGGGCCGCGGCGCCCGAAGACGTGCACGTCGGTCACCGGCGAGCTCTTCAGGATCTCGTAGACGTTGTCCGGGATCTCGGTCGGCAGCAGGTCCTCGGCGTGCTTCGCCAGGATGCGGGACACGTCGAGCGCGACGTTGCCGTTGCCGATGACCGCGACGGACTTCGCCTCCAGCGGCCAGGTGCGCGGTACGTCGGGGTGGCCGTCGAACCAGCTCACGAAGTCGGCCGCGCCGTACGAGCCGCCGAGGTCGATGCCCGGGATGTCGAGGTCGGAGTCGTGCACCGCGCCGGTGGCGAAGATCACCGCGTTGTAGTGGCGCTTCAGGTCGTCGAGCGTGATGTCGACGCCGTAGGTGACGTTGCCGAAGATGCGGATGTCGCCGCGGTCGAGCACCTCGCGCAGCGCGGTGATGATGCCCTTGATGCGCGGGTGGTCCGGGGCGACGCCGTAGCGCACCAGCCCGTACGGCGCCGGCAGGGCCTCGAACAGGTCGATCGAGACGTCGAAGCCGCGCTCCGCCTTGAGCAGGATGTCAGCGGCGTAGATCCCGGCCGGGCCGGCGCCGACGATCGCCAGTCGCAGTTTGGTCATGCGTTGATTCCTTCGTGCTCAGCTCGAACGTTCGACGATCGTGTCGGAGAACCGCACGAGCGCCTTCTTCACGGGGCCGTCGGGCAGGGGCTCCAGCGCCTCCACGGCCTCCCGGGCCCAGCGGTGCGCCTCCTCGAGTGTGTCCGCCGTGACCGGGTGCTCCCGGAGCGCGGCGATGGCCGCGGTGGCCTCCGGGGTGATCTCGCCCTCCTCGGCCGTGCCCATGACGTCGCGCTCGAGCCGCTCGAGCAGGGCGCGCGCCTCGGGGTCGGTGTCGGCGCGCTCCCGCAGCTTCAGCACGGGGAGGGTGGCGACGCCGGCGCGGAGGTCGTTGCCCGGGGTCTTGCCGGTCTCGGCGACGCCGACGGAGGAGAGGTCGATGACGTCATCGATGAGTTGGAACGCAACGCCGATCTTCTCACCGAAGGTCACGACGGGCTGCTCGTACGCGGTGTCGGCGTTCGAGAACGCCACGCCCATCTGGGCGGCCACGGCGATGAGCGAGCCGGTCTTGTCCTCCAGCACCCGGATGTAGTGGGCGATCGGGTCCTCGCCGTCCTGCGGCCCGATGGTCTCGTGCAGCTGGCCGAGGCACAGCCGCTCGAACGTGTCGGCCTGGAGCTGGATGGCGCGCTCGCCCAGCGCGGAGACGAGCTTGCTGGCCCGGGCGAACAGGAGGTCGCCGGTGAGGACGGCGACGGAGTTGCCCCAGACGAACTGCGCCGTCGGCACACCGCGCCGCATCTGCGAGTCGTCCATGACGTCGTCGTGGTACAGGGAGGCGAGGTGGGTGATCTCGACCGCCTGCGCGGCCTGGAGCACGCGCGGGGTGTTGCCGTCGCCGAGCTGCGCGGTGAGGAGCGTGAGCATCGGGCGGACGCGCTTGCCGCCGGCCTCCAGGAGGTACCGCGTGGTGACGTCGGCGAGGTTGTCGGCGAAGCGCATCTCGCGGTGCAGCGCCTCCTCGACCAGCGCGAGGCCGTCGTCGACGGCGTTCGCGACCTGGCGGTCCTCGCCGCGGACGAAGATCCGCTCGGTCAGGCCGAGCTGGCTGCTGAGCGACGCGGGTCGCCGCACCACCGGAACGCTACGTGGCACTTACTCCCCCTCGGATGGGACGGCGGTCGTGGGCTTCGTCGCTGCGGGCTTCTTCGCCGCAGGCTTCTTCGCTGCGGGCTTGTTCGCCGCAGGCTTCTTGGCCGCTGGCTTCTTCGGGGCCGGCTTCGCCACCTCCACGGGCTTCCACCCGCGGTGGAGCGCCACGATCCCCGCGGTCAGGTTGCGCCAGGCCACGCGCTCGAAGCCGGCCTCGCGCATCCAGGCCGCCAGCGCCGGCTGGTTCGGCCAGGCCTCGATGGACTCCATCAGGTACTCGTACGCCGCGGGGTTCGAGCTCGCGACGCGGGCCAGCACGGGCATTCCGTAGCGCAGGTATGCGCCGTAGCCCGCACGGATCGCGGCCACCGGAGGCTGGGAGAACTCGCACACCACGACCCGGCCGCCCGGCTTGGTCACCCGGTAGAACTCGGCGAGCGCCGCCCGCGGGTCGACGATGTTGCGCAAGCCGAACGAGATCGTGACCGCGTCGAACGTGTCGTCGTCGAAGGGAAGCTTCGTGGCGTCCGCCTGCACGAATGTGACGAACGGGTTGCCCGCCTGCCTGCGCCGGCCGACCTCGATCATCCCCTCCGAGAAATCGGCGGCGACCACGCTGGCCCCGTTGCGCGCCAGGGACGCACTGGAGGTGCCGGTTCCTGCCGCGACGTCCAGGATCGTCTCGCCGGCGCGCGGCCCGACGGCTCGGGTCGTCGCCAGCCGCCACAGCGTCGCGTTGCCCATCGAGAGGACGGTGTTGGTCCGGTCGTAGTGGGTCGACACCTCATCGAACATGGCGGCGACCTGGGAGGGCTGCTTGCTGAGGTCGGCCTTACTCACCCCCCCAGCTTAGGCTGCGCCGAGATGCCGTGCATTTCGGGGCGCCGCACAGCGGCTCCCGCACCGGGCCAACGCCCAGCCGCCGCGCATCCGGCGCCCAGCGGCCCGGGCGTAGGCTGGTCCGGTGACCGCACCCTCGACCACCCGCCGGGCTACGGGCGTGACCGCCCTGTCGGTCGAGACCACCCCCCTCGACGACGTCCGGCATCTCGTTCCCTTCCTCGACTCCCGCCGCCCCCTCGTGTGGATCCGCAAAGGCGAGGGAATCGCCGGCATCGGGGAGGCGCTGCGGCTGGAGTTCCGCGGGCCGGACCGCATCCGGCAGGCATCGGACGCGTGGCGGACGACCGTCCAGGCGGCCACCGTCTCGGACGACGTACGCACGCCGGGCACCGGGCTGGTGGCGTTCGGGACCTTCGCGTTCGACGACGAGAGCTCGGCAACGAGCGTCCTGATCGTGCCGCAGACCGTCCTCGGGCGCCGCGGCGGCCGGAGCTGGATCACGCGGATCACCCGTGTGGACGATTCCCCCGCGGAAGCGAACGCGGCCGACCCGCGGACGCAGCGCGGCACGGCGCGGGACCTCCCGCGGCCGATCGCCTTCGGGGACGAGTACCGGCTCAGCCTCCTCCCCGCCGGACTGGACGAGGGCGGCTACGAGTCCGCCGTCGCGACGGCGGTGGAGCGGATCCGCGAGCACGACCTCTCCAAGGTGGTCCTGGCCAGGGAGCTGTCGGCGCACCTGCCGCTCGAGTCGGACGTGCGACGCGCGCTCGTGGAGCTGGCCCTCGGCTACCCCGACTGCTGGACGTTCGCCGTCGACGGGCTCGTGGGGTCCTCCCCCGAGACGCTGGTGCGCGTGCACCACGGCACGGTGACCGCCCGCGTGCTCGCCGGCACGATGTCCCGCGGCCGCGACGCCGAGAGCGACCGCGATTCGGCGCTGGCCCTCGCGGGTTCCACCAAGGACCAGGACGAGCACCGCTTCGCCGTGTCCAGCGTGCTCGACGCGCTCCGCCCGCACAGCGCGGACCTCGGGGCGAGCGACGAGCCGTTCACGCTCAAGCTGCCGAACCTCTGGCACCTCGCGACCGATATCGCGGGCACGCTCAGCGACGGGTCGAGCTCGCTCGACCTCGCGGACGCGCTCCACCCGACGGCCGCCGTCGCCGGGACGCCGACACCGGAGGCGCTCGCGCTGATCCGCGAGCTGGAGCCGTTCGACCGCGGGCGGTACGCCGGACCGGTCGGCTGGGTCGGCGGGGACGGCGACGGCGAGTGGGCGATCGCCCTCCGCTGCGCACAGCTCGCCGAGACCGGCGATCTCACCGCCTACGCGGGCGCGGGCATCGTGGCCGACTCCGACCCCGCCAAGGAGTACGCGGAGACGACCATGAAGTTCCGGCCGATCGTCGAAGCCTTCGGCTGACCGCGCCCGACGCCCGACCGCTAGCTCGCCGCCAGCCGCGCCTTCTCGACCTGCACGTCGTAGTCCGGCGCCGGCCACTCCAGCTCCAGCTCCTCCAGGGCGTGGATGAGGAGGTGCTGGACCGCGAGCCGCGCGTACCACTTGCGGTCGGCCGGCACGACGTACCAGGGCGCGTACGCCGTCGACGTGCGGTCGAAGACGAGCTGGTACGCGTCCTGGTAGCTGTCCCAGAGCAGCCGCTCGTCCACGTCACCCGTCGTGTACTTCCACTGCTTGTCGACGCGCTTCAACCGGTCGCCGAGGCGCTTCTTCTGCTCGTCCTTGCCCAGGTTCAGCATCACCTTGACGATCGTCGTCCCCGACTCCGCGAGCTCCAGCTCGAACTCGTTGATCGCGCCGTAGCGACGCTCGATCTCCTCCTCGGGCGCGAGCTTGCGGACCCGGCCGATGAGGACGTCCTCGTAGTGCGACCGGTCGAAGACGCCGACCTCGCCCGCCGCAGGCACGTGGCTCCAGATCCGCCAGAGGAAGTCGTGGGCGAGCTCCACCTGCGTCGGCTTCTTGAAGCCCGCGTAACGCACGCCGCCGAGGTTCATCTGCCCGACGACGTGGGTGACGATGCCGCCCTTGCCCGCCGTGTCCATCGCCTGCAGGACGAGCAGCACGCTGCGCCGGTCGCCGAGTGTCCCGGCCGCGAACAGGCGTTCCTGGAGGTCGGCGAGGATCGAAGCGCCCTCGGCGAGCGCCTCCGCGCCGTCCTTCTTGCGTCCGTCGAATCCCGGCGTCCCCGCGGTGTCGCTGCCGGCGAGCAGGAAGCGTTCGCCGACCCGCAGCAGCGGGTCGGGGTCCTCGGCCCAAAACGTCTCGCGTCCCATGTCCCCTCCTCGCCCCTCGATCGCACCCTCCGCGGTGGACCGTCCCGCCGATCGTACGACGCGATCACACCCCGGCGGCGTCGAGCACCGGCTCGAACGCGTCCGGCCGGTGCATGACCACCCGCGTCCTCACGCCCTCCGGGAACAGCCGGGACACGTCCTCCGGCCTGGCGCGATCGTCCACGACGACGTCAATGGTCTCCCGCCAGCGCCCGTCCGGCATCCGCTGGAGCGTGGCCTCCCACGTCAGCCCCGGCGTCTCGCGGGCCTGCAGGCGCAGGTGGATGCCGACCGCGCGCCGCCGGCCGAGGAGCGACAGGAGGCCGCGGTAGATCGCCGCGCGCCTGGTCGGGGCGAGCCAGGGTCTGAGCGCGCGGACCAGCACGTCCGCGCTCCACAGGATCGTCGTCGCGAGTCCGCCGCGCGACTGGTACACGTCCACCGCGTAGACGCCCGCGAGCCGGCGCAGCGACTGCCGGAGCGCGCCGCGCGTGATGCCTTCGTCCACGGTGCTGTGCAGGTACAGCGGCACGGCGGGCTGCGCCGTCAGGCTCCCCGCCCGGAGCGCCGAGCGGTCGTGGACGCGCTGCCCCGGGCCGAAGAACGGCCGCAGCTCGCCCAGGAGCGCGGCAACGGCGTCACTCGGCGGGTCGGTCTCGATCGCGCCGGCGGTGTCCGCGTACGCGATCGCCTGGTGCAGCGCGCCGAGCCGGAAGCCGGGCGCGAGCGCCGGTCCGGCCTTGACGGTGACCAGCACCCGCGCGCCGTCGAGGTCAAGCCGCACCGGGTTCTCCCTGCCGTCGATGCGCGGGACGAGGTCGAGCACGTGCTCGATGGCCAGGGTGCGGATGCCGGCAGGGATGGGCAGGCGGCCGAGCGGCGTGCCGGCGACGACCAGGTGCGTCACCGCGAACCCCGCGGCGTGCGCACGCACCGCGACCTGGGAGGCGATCATCCCGCCGAGGCTGAACCCCGCCAGCACGACGGGCTCGCCCGATCGGATGCCGGCCTCCCGCATCGCTTCCAGCGCCGCCCGGGTGATGGTGGCCTCGTGCTCAGCGCCGATGACGAGGTCCGCGGTCAGGTCGTTGGGCGCGATGCCGGGCCGCGGGCTCCAGGACTTGGTGCTCGGGAACTGCACGATCCAGTGCCGGACGCCCTCGTGTTCGCGCTCGACCAACCGGATGACCGCGGTGTCGATGCGCTCGTCCAGGTCGGGATCGCAGAGGTCGTCGATCTCGCGCTGGCTGAGCAGCAGGTCGCGGAGCGTGTGCACGGACCGGCGCCGCATCGCCCCGGCGGCCAGCCCTGGCTGGCCGAGCGGGTCGGGGGACGGGCCGAGCTCCAGGCCGAGCAGGCCGGCCGGCACGTCGGGGAGGCCGGGCGTCGGCGTGTAGTCGTCCCCGCGCGCCGGGTCGCCCCACCAGGTCAGGAAGTCGTGCAGGAGCGGGAACCGTCGCTCCAGGAGGTCGTCGTAGCCGAGCAGCACCGCGTCGTGCCCGTCGCGCAGCAGCCCGCGCCTGCGCCCGAGCGCGACCGTCTTGCGCAGCAGCGCCGGGAGGGTGAAGACGGCGAGGTAGGGCTGGGCGCGCCAGCGCGGAAGCACGATCCCGACCAGCCCGATCAGGAGGGCGACCGGCCCGAGCACCCAGCCGGCGACCCTGGCCAGCCCGCCGGTCAGCCGGGGCGCGGCCGCGAGGTAGAGCGCGCTCAGGGCGGTGCGCCTGGCGCGGCGGCGGCGCGGCGCCGGCACGGGGAACGGGTACCGCACGCGCGACGCGCGCTGCACGGCGTACCAGGCCCATTCGGCGGCGAGCGCCAGGAGGGCGACCACGGCTCCGACGACGACCGCGGCGACACCGAGCGCGAGCAGCGCCAGCCCCGCCACGAGCGCGACAGGGACGCCGACGATCAGGCCGGCGACGAGGGCCGCCCAGCCGCCGGGCGTCCTCCCGCGCCACACGCGAGGGGGCAGCTGGCTGAGCATGCGGTCAGCCTAACCGCGCCCGCCGTCGCGACGGCCGAGCACTGCCGTCTAGCCAGGCGCGCCGCGGCGCGGCTACGGTGTGCACACCGATCGAGAGGAGCCCGTCGTGAACGGTTTCTGGAACTTCATCTGGCTGATCTTCTGGGCGTTCGCCTTCGTCGCCTACCTGATGGTGCTGTTCACGATCCTGGTCGACCTGTTCCGCGACGACAAGCTGAGCGGCTGGTGGAAGGCCGTGTGGGTGATCTTCCTCATCTTCGTGCCCTTCCTCACCGCGCTGGTGTACCTGATCGCGCGCGGCCGCGGCATGGCGGAGCGCAACGCGCGGGACCGCGGGACCGTCCCGGAGGACACGGACTACTACACGCACCCGACGCCGTCGGCGACGCCGGCCGCCGACATCGAGCAGGCGAAGGCGCTCCTGGACAAGGGCGTGATCAGCCAGAACGAGTTCGACGCGCTCAAGGCGAAGGCGCTCGGCAACCGATTCTGAGCGCTTCTCAAGCGATCGTGAGCACGAACCGGAGGCTTTTCGAGCGCTCGGCAGGCTATCCTGCGATACGACACGCCTAACTTCATCACGCGATGGCCTTGCACTCAACGCAGGTGGATGTAATATTCATGTATGCCTGTACCCATCGCAGAGGCCGTCAGTCCCCGACGGCTCATCCGGGACGAAGTTTTCGTTCGTCTACTCGACGCTATCGTCGACGGGGACCTCACTCCAGGAGAGCAGCTCTACGACGCTGAGATCGAGAAGTGGGTCGGGGTCTCCCGAACCCCCGTCCGCGAAGCCCTGAACCAGCTCGCGGCAATGGGGCTCGTGGAGATCATGCCCCAGAAGCGCACCCGCGTCACGCCGATCGACCCCGTGCGCCTCCGTGCCCTCATAGACACCGTCGGCAGCCTCCTCGTCGGCATCGTGCGCGACGCGACGCCGCTCCTCACCGACGACGACAAGGACGCCCTCCGCGCCTTCAAGGAGCGGATGGGCGACGGCGACGACATGGCGCAGCTCGTCAAGGAGCGCGTGCTCACCGACGGCTTCGTCAACGTCTTCCTCCGCCGGCTCGACAACCGCACGCTCGCGAAGCTGTTCACGCGCCACCTCCCCGAGGTGCGCCGTGCGCTGATCGCTGCGCCGTCGTCGAAGGCGTTCACGAAGGGCGCGGCCCACGTCGCGTCCGCCGTCGACGCGGCCATCGCCGGCAACGGCGCCAAGGCCGCCAAGGGCGTGTCCGACTTCTGGAACAAGGGGCTCGTCACCGTGGTGGACGAGTTCGGAACGAAGGAGGCCCGCTGATGCCGCTCCCCGTCAAAGACTCCGCACCCGTCGAGCGCCAGCTCCTGCGCGACGTCGTCTACAACCGCCTCTACGAGGGCATCCTCGACGGCACGCTGGAGCCGGGCGAGACCCTGCTGGACGAGAAGCTCACCGCGTGGCTCGGCGTCTCCCGCACGCCGATCCGCGAGGCGCTGATGAAGCTCGCCGACATCGGGCTCGTCGAGATGGCCCCGAACCGCTACACGCGCGTCGCGCCGATCGACCTCCGCGCGATCGACGAGGCGATCTACACGACAGGCCTCCTGCACGAGTACGCGGCCCGGACCTCGGTCCCCGGCCTCGACAGCGCGGCGCTCGGCCGTCAGGACAAGGCGGTCAAGGAGATCCGCAAGGCCGCCAAGTCGAGCAACCTCCCGGCCCTCGGCCGCGCGGTGAACGACTTCTTCCTGGAGTTCGAGCGCAACAGCGGCAACGACGTGCTGCTCGCGATCAGCGAGGGCCTGAGCCCGCAGGTGCTGCGCTACATCGCCGTGTGGAAGCGTCCGTTCGACACCGACGAGCTGCCCGCGCGCGTCACCGAGATCCACGACGCCGCCAAGGCGCACGACGGCGAGAAGGCCGGCGACCTGGTGCGCGCGCTGTACGCGCCGACGCTCGCGCAGTTCCTCTCGGACTACCGCCGCAGCGACGAGGACATCGAAGAGAGCCCCGTGGTCTGAGCGACGCTCCGTCCACCCGTGCCCGGCGCCTGTCTCAGGCGCCGGGCACGCGTGCGTTATGGGGTCAGTACTCGGCGTCCACGGCGGCGCGGCCGGAAACCACGGACCGGATGTACGACGCGACCTTCTCGTGCTCGGGGTGCACGACGTACCGCTGCAGGGCGGCCTCGTCCTCGAAGTCGCTGACGAGCACGATGTCGAACTCGTTCACCGGCAGGGAGTTGATCCCCACCTCGAAGCGCAGGATCTCCGGGACGACGGCGGGCAGGGACTCCAGCCCCGCCTTGATGCGGGCGGCCTGGTCGGCGCGCTCCGCCTCCACGGTCGACGCGAGCTTCCACATGACGACGTGACGCAGGGTCAACGGGCCTCCTCCAGCAGGGCGGTGCGCAGGCGCGCCTGGTCGACGCGCCAGTAAGTATGCTGCCGGCCGTCCACGAGCACGACCGGGATGTCCTCCACGTAGCGCTCGTGCAGCTCGGCGTCCTCCAGGATGCTGAGCTCCTCCACGCGCACCTCGGGGGCGCCGGAGGGGAGGCCGTCGATCACCGAGCGGATCGCCTCCCGTGCGTCGTCGCACAGGTGACAGCCCGGCTTGCCGATAAGCGTGACGGTGACGGTGGACACGGGATCCAGCCTAACCCGCCGCTGTGGCCGCCAGCGGACAGCAGGCTGCGCCCTTGCACAGCAGAAAGCGCCGGACCTCACGGACCGGCGCTCGAGCAGCAGACGCTGAGGTCTACTTCTTGTTGCGACGCTGGTGGCGCGTCTTGCGAAGAAGCTTGCGGTGCTTCTTCTTCGCCATACGCTTGCGACGCTTCTTGATAACGGAACCCACGTAGACCTCACAAAGTTAGGGGTTTGCCGCGAAAAACGCGGCGACACGAGCAGTCAGTCTACCCGACTTCACGCCGAGTCTGCGACGCCGCCGTCCAGGTGGGGCCGCACAGCCTCCAGCGCCTGCGCCACGGCGGACTCCGGAACGCGGAACGAGCGGCCGAAACGGATCGCCGGAAGCTCACCGGAGTGGACGAGCCGGTAGACGGTCATGCGGGAGACGCGCATCATGTCGGCCACCTCGGCGACCGTCAGGAAGCGCACGTCGCGCAGAGCGTTCGAGCCCCCATCGTGAACCATGCGGTGTCCCTTTCTTGCCCGTCATCGTACTCGGGTAGTGACGACGAGGAACTAGCGAACTCTAGTCTCTGCGCAGGCGCGGACTCCAGCGGGGGATCAGTCCCTGCGCCACTTCTTCGGCGTGACGCGCTCCACCCGACGGCGGGTGTCGGCGAGCACCTTGCCGACCGTGCTGGCGAACTCGCGCGTCTCGTCGCCGAGCTGCACCGAGTACGCAGACAGGTCGATCTCGGACGCGGTGAAGGGGATGACCCAGTCCTCCACGGCCTCCAGCGGCGTCGGGTCGAGCCGGTAGTAGCGGTGCTGGCCCTCCTCGCGGACGGACACCAGCGACGCCTCGCGCAGCACCTTGAGGTGCTTGGACACCGTGGGCTGGCTCAGCTCCAGGGTGGCCACGATCTCCGACACCGAGATCTCCCCGACGGGACGCGCGTCATCCGAGTTGCGGTCGAGCAGCACTTTGAGGATGTCGCGCCGCGTCGGGTCGGCGATCACGTCGAAGATGTCGGCCATTGCACCAGGCTAGTCGTACGGGTGTCGGAGTACCATGTCCGAAGCTGTCGGTCCGAGGCTGTCGGGAGGAACGGACGATGCGCACGACGTCGCCGATTCGGCGCGGGCCCGCTGCCGCGAGGGGACGTCTGAGGGCGGCACTGAACGGGTTCGCGCAGCGCAGCCCGTCGCGATTCGCGATCCTCGTCTTCACCCTGCTGATCCTCGTCTTCACCCTGCTGTTCTCGCTCCCGATCGCGTCGGCCTCCGGAACGTGGACCGGCCTGGCCGACTCGCTCTTCACGGCGGTGTCCGTGATCTGCGTGACCGGACTCTCGACCGTTGACATGGCGACGCACTGGTCGGTGTTCGGCCACCTGCTCGTCTACCTCGGCGTGCAGGTCGGCGCGGTCGGCGTGCTGACGATGGCGAGCATCCTCGGGATGGTCGTCTCGCGCCGTCTGGGACTGCGCGCCAAGCTCATGGCGGCCAGCGACAGCAATCCGCTGCGCATCCACGCCGGTCCCGTCGCAGAGGGGCAGGCGGTGCGGCTCGGCGATGTGGGCAAGCTGCTGCGCACGGTCGCGATCAGCATGGTCGTGATCGAAGGCGGGGTCGCTCTGCTGCTCTTCCCGCGCATGCTGATCGCGGGGATGGAGGTCGGCACGTCGATCTGGGAGAGCCTCTACTACTCGGCGATGGCCTTCACCAACACCGGCTTCGCGCCCAACACCGAAGGGCTGACGCCGTTCGTGGAGGACTACTGGTTCCTCGGCGCGCTCATGATCGGAGTGTTCCTCGGCTCGATCGGGTTCCCGGTGATCCTGGCGCTGGCCTCCAACCTGCGGAAGCGGCGCCGGCGCTGGTCCATCCATGTCAAGCTCACGCTGCTGACGTCGGTCATCCTGCTCGTCGCGGGCGCTGTGCTGTACATCGTGCTCGAATATGACAATCCGAAGACGTTCGGGCACCTGGACGCCGGGCACACGGTGTTCCAGTCGTTCTTCCTGTCGACGATGACGCGCTCGGGAGGCTTCGCCACCATCCCGATCGCGGACCTGCACGGGTCGAGCCTGCTGGTGACCGACATGCTGATGTTCATCGGCGGCGGTTCGGCCTCCACCGCCGGCGGCATCAAAGTGACGACGCTCGCAGTGCTGTTCCTCGCGGCGTTCGCCGAGGCGCGCGGTGTGGAGTCGATGGACGCCTTCAAGCGCCGCATCCCGATCGATGTGCTGCGGCTGTCTGTGGCGGTGGCGCTGTGGGGCGCGACGATCGTGGCGGTGTCGAGCATCCTCATCCTGCAGATCACGAAGGCGCCGCTGGACCACGTGCTCTTCGACGTCATCTCGGCGTTCGCGACCTGCGGGCTGTCGACCGGGCTGACCGAGGGCCTGCCGGACCCCGGCGTCTACGTGATGGCGGCGACGATGTTCTGCGGACGCGTTGGTACAGTGACACTCGCCGCGGCGCTGGCGCAGAGCCAGCGCAAGCAGCTCTACCAGAATCCCGAGGAGAGGCCGCTCGTTGGTTGACCGGATCAAGCACAACGCGCCCGTCCTCGTGATCGGCCTCGGCCGTTTCGGCGCCGCGACCGCCGGGCAGCTCGACCGGCTGGGCCGGGAGGTGCTGGCGATCGACACCGACGCCGGGCTGGTCGGCAAGTGGGCCGACCGGGTCACCCACACGGTGCAGGCGGACGCCCGCTCGATCGAGGCGCTGCGCCAGCTCGGCGCGGAGGACTTCTCGATCGCGGTCGTCGCGGTCGGGTCGTCGATCGAAGCGAGCGTGCTGATCACGGCGAACCTGGTCGACCTCCACGTGCCGCAGATCTGGGCGAAGGCCATCTCGCAGTCGCACGGCAAGATCCTGGAGCGGATCGGCGCCAACCACGTCATCTACCCGGAGGCGGAGGCCGGCGAGCGGGTGGCGCACCTGGTGTCGGGCCGGATGCTCGACTTCATCGAGTTCGACGACGACTTCGCGCTGGTCAAGATGTACCCGCCGAAGCCTATCCGAGGCGTCGATCTCACGACGTCGGGCGTCCGCAGCCGCTACAACATCACCGTCGTCGGCGTGAAAAGCCACGGTAAACCCTTCACCTACGCCACCGCCGACACCGTGGTCTCCGACCAAGACCTCATCATCATCTCCGGCACCTCCACCGACATCGAACGCTTCGCCGCCCTCGACGCCTAACCCCGTCTCCAACAATTCCGGAATTGTGTACGCCTCCAACCGGCGTGTTGCGTGCATAACTCCGGGACAGATAGTGGGGCTGTGGATAAGTCGGAAGCGTGATGGTCGGCGCGGCAGGGTTTTGGGATGGAGACCCACGACAGACTCGTCGACGAGACGGGGTTCACGGTTGAGCACGGCCGCGCAGCGGGGCTGACTCGGCGACAACTCGACGGCACCGCGATGCAGCGGCCGTTTCGGGGCGTGCGCAGCGTCGGCGTCGAGTATCGCGATCACAGGGACTTGTGCCGCGCCTACTCGGCGTTCGAACGTGGGCAACACACGTTCAGCCACCAGTCCGCAGCAATGATCCACGGCTTTCCCCTCCCGCACTGGGCGGTTCCGACAGACATCCATGTCGCCGTGTTCGCTCCGGCGAAGCCTCCGCAGATGATCGGGGTCGTCGGCCACGAGTTGCGAGCGATCGGTCACAAGGTGGTCAACATCGACGGCCTGCGCGTGATTGCCGCTGAGGACACCTGGGCGCAACTCTCGCGGACCCTCCCGTTCGAGGATCTGGTCGTCATCGGCGATTGGCTCGTGACCGGCGATGAGCCGCATTCGAACGTCGCTTCCGCGTGGGAGATGGTCGATCTTGATCGGGCCGTCCGCCACCACGCGCGGAGACCGGGCATCCGCCGCCTGCGCCAGGCCTTCGAGGCCGTCCGCTACGGCCCGCTCTCCCCCCAGGAGACGCGCCTCCGGCTCCTTCTGGTCGGCGCGGGCTTGCCCGAGCCCGAGCTTAACCACCGGGTCCTCCGCGACGGACGATCCGTCGCGATGGTCGATCTCGCCTACCCGGATCGACGCGTTGCGATCGAATATCTGGGCGACATCCACCGCACCGACCGAAGCGCATTCCGCGAGGACGTAGCGCGACGAGAGCGACTCACCGAATGCGGCTGGAACGTCGTCTTCCTCACCGCAGACGACCTGAAACCTCCCGTACCGCGCGCCCTCCTCACCGTCCGCCGAGCACTCGCGCGATCAGTTCCGGAGTAATGCACAGCCGACTTCGGCGTGTTGCGTACACAACTCCGGAACGGATTGCTCGGGGGCTAGCTGGCGGCGAGTTCGCGGGCTCGGGCGAGGGCGGCGGAGGTGGCGCGGGTGAAGAGGGCGGGGAGGTCGGCGTCGGCGAGGACCGCGACGGCGCGCTCGGTGGTGCCGTTGGGGCTGGTCACGCGGCGGCGGAGCTCGGCGGGCTCCTCACCCGAGGAGACCAGCAGCTCGGACGCGCCAAGGAACGTGCCGTTCACCAGCGTGCGCGCCTGCTCGGGCGTGAAGCCCTTCTCGATGGCGGCGGCGGTCAGCGCCTCCACCAGGAAGAACACGTACGCCGGCCCCGAGCCGGAGATGGTGCTGAGCGCGTCGAGCTGCGACTCCGGCACCTCCACCACCTCCCCGACGGTCTCGAACAGTGCGCGGACCAGCTCCAGGTCGTCCGGCTCCGTGCGGGTGCCCGGGCTGATCCCGGTGACGGCCTTGCCCACGACAGCGGGCGTGTTCGGCATCGAGCGGACCACGATCACCGACGGCGGCAGCAGCGACTCGAAGGTCTTGATGGTGACTCCCGCCGCCACGCTCACGACGATGGCGCCCGGCGTCAGGGAGTCGGCGATCTCGTGCAGGAGGTCCGCCACCATCCCGGGCTTGACGGCGATGATCACGAGCTCGGCGCCGTCCACCGCGGCACGGTTCGCGTCGCCGTCGTGCTCGGTCGAGTACGCGGTCACGCCGGGGATGCCGGCGAGCTCGGCAGCGCGCGCCTTCGACCGGTTGGTCACCCGGATGCCGCCGTCAACGCTCACCCCGGGCGCGGTCAGGCCGGAGAGGATGGCGCGCCCCATCGAGCCCGCCCCGAGCATCGCGATGGTGGGCAGCGTGACGTTCTTCGTGTCGCTCATGGGCCCCATCCTAGGATGAGGTCATGAGCGCAGAAGGTGGCACCAGGGCTATCGTCGCGGCCTTCGCCGCCAACCTGGGGATCGCGCTGACCAAGTTCATCGCGTGGGCGTTCTCCGGCTCCTCCTCGATGCTCGCGGAGGGCGTGCACTCGGTCGCCGACTCCGGCAACCAACTGCTCCTGCTGCTGGGCGGGCGCCAGGCCAAGAAGAAGGCCGACAAGGAGCACCCGTTCGGCTACGGCCGCGAGCGCTACGTGTACGCGTTCGTCGTGTCGATCATCCTGTTCTCGGTCGGCGGCGTCTTCTCGCTCTACGAGGGCGTCGAGAAGCTGACGCACCCGCACCCGCTGGAGAACTGGTGGCTGCCGCTGCTGGTGCTGTTCATCGCGATCGGCCTGGAGTCGTTCTCGCTGCGGACCGCGGTGAAGGAGTCCAACCCGCTCCGCAAGGGGATGTCGTGGCCGCAGTTCATCCGCCGCGCGAAGGCCCCCGAGCTGCCGGTCGTGCTGCTGGAGGATGTCGCCGCGCTGATCGGCCTGGTCTTCGCGCTGATCGGCGTCGGGCTCACGATCATCACCGGCAACGGCGTCTGGGACGGCATCGGGACGGTCCTGATCGGCCTCCTGCTGGTCACGGTCGCGATCGTGCTCGGCATCGAGACCAAGAGCCTCCTGGTGGGCGAGGGCGCCTCCGACGTGGATGTCGCCGCCATCGAACAGGCGATCCTGGCCGGCGACGAGGTCGAGCGCATCATCCACATGCGCACCCTCTACCTGGGGCCGGACGAGCTGCTCGTCGGCGCCAAGCTCGCCGTCTCGCGCGAGCAGACCATGCTGGAGGTCTCGGCCGCCATCGACGCGATCGAGCGCCGCATCCGCGACGCCGTCCCCGTCGCCCGGGTCATCTACATCGAGCCGGACGTCTGGGTCGACCCGAACGAGCAGCACCCCGCCACCGACACCATCATCCTCAAAGGACTCGAGTGACCCGCACCGCGCTGATCCTGCAGCACGACCCGTCCATCCACCTCGGCAACATCGGCCCCGTCCTCGTGGAGCACGGCTACGACCTGCGCATCGTGGATGTGACGACGCAGGACGTTTCCGCGCTCGACCCGCAGGAAGCCGACCTCGTCGTCGTGCTCGGCGGCGAGATGGGCGCGTACCAGACCGACGAGTTCCCGTTCCTGGCTGCCGAGCGCGACCTGCTGCGCAGCCGCCTCGACGCCGAGCGGCCAACGCTCGGCGTGTGCCTGGGCGCGCAGCTCATGGCCGGCGCCCTCGGCGAGCGCGTCTACAAGGGCGACACCATGCAGATCGGTTTCCGCCGCGTTGAGCCGACGGAGGCCGGTTCGACGTCGCCCATCCGGCACTTCGACGGTGTGCCGGTGGTGGAGTGGCACGGCGACACGTTCGAGCTGCCCGAGCGGGCGACCCGGCTGGCGTCCTCCAGCGACTACTCCAACGAGGCGTTCGCGATCGGCGGCTTCGCGCTGGCGGTGCAGTTCCATCCCGAGGTGACGGACGAGATGCACGAGCAGTGGGTGTCCGAGGGATACAACGAGCTGGACGAGCACGCCCTCGACCCGGAGGCCCTGCGCGAGGACCGCGAGCTGTACTCCGCCCGGATGCAGGCGGCCTCCCGCGCCGCCTTCTCCGAGTGGCTGGAGGCGCTGCCCCGCTGACGCTCGGTGTCAGCGCTTGGCGCGGAAGAAGTCGAGCAGCAGGTCGGCGCACTCCTCGGCCAGGACGCCGGGATAAACGGCGACCTGGTGGTTGAGCCGCCGGTCGCGCAGCACGTCGTAGACCGAGCCCGCCGCGCCGGCCTTCTCGTCCCAGGCCCCGAACACGACGGTCGGGACGCGCGCCGCCAGCACCGCGCCCGCGCACATCACGCACGGCTCCAGCGTCACGACCAGCGTGCAGCCCTCCAGGTGCCAGTCGTCCCGGGTCGCCGCCGCCGCCCGCAGTGCCAGCACCTCGGCGTGCGCGGTGGGGTCGCCGAGCAGCTCGCGCTCGTTGCGTCCCGTGCCGATGACCTCGCCGTGCTCGTCCAGCACGAGCGCCGCGACAGGGACGTCGCCGGTGTCGAAGGCGAGCCGCGCGTCGGCGACGGCGCGGCGCATCCACCGCTCGTAGTCGGCGGGCACGGGAAGGGTCACGGCTGCTCCTGGGTGGGGTCCTCGTCCGGGGAGGGTTCGGCTAGCCTTGAGCCTATGCGAGTGCACGTAGCGGACCACCCCCTGATCACCCACAAGCTCTCCGTGCTCCGCAACAAGGAGACCCCGTCGCCCGTGTTCCGGGCGCTCACGGAGGAGCTCGTCACGCTGCTGGCCTACGAGGCCACCCGCGGCGTTCGCGTCGAGCCCGTCGAGATCGAGACCCCGGTGACCACCACGATGGGCGTCACCCTCAGCCAGCCGCGTCCGCTGGTCGTGCCGATCCTGCGCGCGGGGCTCGGGATGCTGGAGGGCATGGTCCGGCTGATGCCGACCGCCGAGGTGGGCTTCCTGGGGATGGCGCGCAACGAGGAGACGCTCGAGCCGACCACGTACGCCGAGCGCCTGCCGATGGACCTCTCCGACCGGCAGTGCTTCGTGCTCGACCCGATGCTGGCCACGGGAGGCTCGCTGGGAGCAGCGATCGACTTCCTGTTCAAGCGCAACGCCGTCGACGTCACCGCCATCTGCATCCTCGCCGCACCGGAGGGCCTGGAGGCCCTGGAGAAGGCGACCGTGGGCCGTGACGTGACCATCGTGCTCGGCGCGCTGGACGAACGGCTGAACGAGAACGGATACATTGTGCCCGGTCTCGGCGACGCCGGAGACCGTCTGTACGGCACTGTGTAGGGTGTCGAGTCCCTCCGCAACAATCCGTAACGATTTGACACGACGTGTCACGGGACGGTTTACTTCTCAACATGACTGACAACTCGCGCACCCTGACCTCCTTCGAGGCCCCTGGGGATGCCGGCATGATGATGCCCGGCCGCGACTCGGTCATGTGTTGCCGAATGTGTCGCTAATCTGACGACCCTTTCGCCGAGCGGTCGCCCTCCGACGCAGACGAGCGTCGGCTCCGGGCACAGCTCCCCGGGCGCGCCACACGTACGCACCCGTGCATCAGTCCCTTTCTGAACAGGGACACCTCGTCACACCGGAAAACCCGTCACCGGCGCACCCTCCTCAGCAGATCCTCGCAGGAGAGACCAGCCGTACCCGGGTCCGGGCGCATCATCATCACTCGAAGGACTCCCCTCCCATGTCTCTCGCAACCGTCGACACCTTCCGCCCCGCCACTCCTGTCATCCCGGCCGCCGCTGCCACCCCCGCGCCGCGCCTCCGCGCCGTCCCCGAGGGGACCGAGGCCCGCGGCTTCGTCCTCTACGTCGGCATCGACGAGCTGAAGGCCGCGGCCTCCGGCACCGACCTCGGCCGCATCGTCGAGGCCCTCAAGCAGCTGACCGCCGAGCTCGCCCCGTCCTCCGAGACCTACGCCGCCGTGGCGCTGGCCCCCGCCGGCGCCGGCGGACGCGACGTGGACGTCGTCCGCCTCGCCCTGCAGGACCCGGCCGCGATCGCCAAGCACCGCCACATCGCGACGGTCGACGAGGACGAGGACCGCGCCGCCTCCGGCGTCGTGGTCGACATCTCGCGCAAGCGCCTCATCCTCGACAACCAGACCGTGTCGCTCACCTACAAGGAGTTCGAGCTCCTGCAGTACCTGGTGCTGCGCGAGGGCCGCACCATCGAGCGCGCCGAGCTGATCTCCTCGCTCTGGTCGAACGCCGACGAGGACGAGATCCCGAACGAGCGCACGATCGACGTCCACGTCCGCCGCCTGCGCGCCAAGCTGGCGCGCTACGAGGACATCGTGCGCACCGTGCGCGGCGTCGGCTACCGCTTCGACCGCCACGCGGACGTCTCCATCCGTCACGCCAGCGCCCCCTCCCCCGACCTCTTCTGACACCAACAGTTCCGGAGTTGTGTACGTTTAGCGACGGCGTGTCGCGTACACAACTCCGGAATTGTTGGCTGGGGTCAGGCGCTGCGCTGGTAGACGCGGAAGGCGCTGGTGGCGAGGGCGGCCATGATGACGGCGAGGGCGGCCAGGAGGCCGGCGTGCGCCCAGAGGGAGGGCCAGTCGGGGGCCGCGCTCAGGGCCTCGCGGCCGACGATCACGGCCCACTCGAACGGGTTGTACGCGGCGGCGTTCCGCACCCACTTCGGCGACAGCTTGGTGTTCATGATCGCCGAGCTGAGGAACATCAGCGGCAGCGTGATGAGCTGCGAGATGCCGATCAGCGCGGTCTGGTCCCGGGCGAGCAGCGCCACGGCGTTCGAGAACGAGCAGAACACCGCGGTCAGCAGCACCACCCCGAGCAGGAGCAGCAGCATCCCGCCCAGCCCGCCCTCGAAGCGCGCACCCGCCCAGAAGGCGATCCCGACCACGATCAGCGACTGCACGACGGCGAGGATCGACTGGTAGACGAGCGTCGAGACGATCATGGCGCCGCGGTTGGTGGGCGAGGTGAGGAAGCGGTCCATCACGCCGCGGTCCATGTCCTGGATGTAGACCGTGCCCGACCAGGCGCTCCCGAACAGAGCGAGCATCATCACGACGCCCGGCGTCAGGTACTCCAGGTAGCTCTGCCCCACCCCGAACCCGGGGATCTCGATGACGGACTTGAAGAGCTGCCCGAAGAGCAGCAGCCAGATCACCGGCTGCACCAGGTTCATCACCAGGAACGCGGGCATCCGGAGCGCCCAGCGCAGCTGGCGGCCGGTGAGCAGCAGCGTGTGGGTCAGGAAGGTCGGGCCGGAGCGGCGCGCGGTGCGCGCGGGCGGGATTGCGATGGCGGTCATGATGCGGTCTCCAGAACGTGCTCGGCGGACTCCTGCGCCCGCGTGAAGGTGCGGCCGGTGTGCCGCAGGTAGACGTCGTCGAGGCTGGGCCGCGCGACGGTGGCGGAGGCGACGGCGACGGCCGCGGCCTCCAGGGCGGCGAGCGCGGCCGGGAGGGTGGCTGCGCCGTTGTCCGCGCGGGCGCGGAGCGTCCGGCCGTCGCCGCCGACCTCGCGGAGGGTGTCCACGCGCTCGAGTGCCGTGAGCGCGGCGAACGGGTCGGCGTCCGGCGCCAGCTCCACGATGACGGCGTCACCGCGGAGGCCGTTCTTGAGCTCCTCGGGAGTGCCGCCGGTGACGACGCGGCCGTGGTCCACGATCGCGAGCCGGTCGGCGAGGCGGTCGGCCTCGTCCAGGTAGTGCGTCGTGAGCAGGACCGTGAGGTTCTCGGCGCCGGTCATCCGCTCCAGCTCCGCCCACAGCTCGGCGCGCGCCTCCGGGTCGAGTCCGGTGGTCGGCTCGTCCAGGAAGAGCACCTCCGGCCGGTGCATGAGGCCGATCGCGACGTCCAGCTTGCGCGCCATGCCGCCGGAGTACGCCTTCACCTGGCGCTTGGCGTGCTCGGCGAGGCCGAAGCGGTCGAGCAGTTCGCGGGCGCGGGCCTTCGCGTCGCGGCCGCTCATCCCCTGCAGCCGTCCGGCGAGGACGAGGTTCTCGGCCCCGGTGTCGTTGGGGTCCGACACCGGCTTCTGGGCGACGAACCCGAGGGCCCGGCGCACCCTGCCGGGGTTGCGGTTCACGTCGATCCCGGCGATGAACGCCGTTCCGGCGTCGGCACGGGTCAGCGTGGACAGGATCTTCATGGTGGTGGACTTGCCGGCGCCGTTGGGGCCGAGCAGTCCGAAGACGGTGCCGGAGGCGACCTCGAAGCCGAGGTCGTCGACGGCGCGGATGGCGGGCTTGCCCCGGCCTCCGCTGTAGGACTTGACGAGGTGCTCGGCGACGATCGCCGGGCCGTTCTGTGATGCCACGAGTGGCTTCCTTTCATCTCGGGCAGCCACCGACGCGGGCATATCATGGGAGAAGCCCTCGGTGACTGTTGACGCAGGTTCCGCAAGGAACGAATCGAAGGTGTGGATGGCCGGAGAGTTGCCGCTCTCCGGCCATCGTTCTGTTTACGACCCCAGCAACTCGGTCACCTCCTGCCCGAAGTCGCCTGCCGCGATCCGCTCCCGGATCTCGGACATGTCGTGGCCCTGGCCGAACAGCTCCCAGAGCCGCTCCCACCAGTCGACGCCGCCCAGCGACCGGTCGCGGATGCGCGCGGCGAGGTCGGCGACGAACGCGCGCTCGGCCTCCATCACCGCGACGCGGTAGCGGGACTCGATCATGAACAGCTCGGGGAGGGGCATGGCCAGCGCGGCCTCGTAGACCCGCGCCCGCTCTGCCAGATCGGCGTCGAGCAGGTCACGGCGGCGCTCGAGGAGGTCGGCCGCGACCTCCGGCGAGAGCATCGGCAGCAGGGAGAGCCCGGTCTCGATCGCGGGATACTCCTTGACCGGGAACGCGATGAGCTCCCGCATCCAGTCGTCGGCCTCCGCACGCCCGGCGGCGGTGATCTCGTACACGACGCGCTCGGGGCGGTTGCCCTCGCGCTCGGTCTGCGCGACGCGGACGAAGCCGTGCTTCTCGAGCGACTTGATGACGGCGTAGAGGGAGCCGAAGTTGAGCCGGATGCTGTCCTCCTTGCCGCGCTCCCGCATGGTGGTCGTCATCTCGTACGGGTACATCGGCTTCTCCCAGAGGCAGGCCAGGACGGCCAGCGCCAGGGGGTTGGCCACCGCTCGCTTCGTCATTACTCACCTCCGAATACTTTGTTTAGAGTATTCGCTATCGAGTAGGGAGTCAAGCACTCCTCTCAGACCGACCTGTCCACCCTCAGCAAGGGGATAACCGCCCCATAGTCAATTCGCAGCAAAAATAACGACTTGATAACTAGCACCCGTTACCTCTTCGTTATATAGTTCAAGAGCAATGGTTGTTTGCTGTGGCAGCCATCGCGGAATGTGATTGCAGGACACTCTTGGTGCAAGGGAGAGGGCCGGCCGCTAGCCTCTGCGGCCGGCCCTCAATCTTTTAATCGCACCGTCCTCTCCCTCCCCCGACCCGAATGCCGTGCTGGCACGGATGAGCGCTGTCGGCGCATGATGAGAAGATGCGAACGCATCGACTACTCGAGCGCGAAGGGGTGGCGTCATGAGCACGGGCACGACCGCGGCCGGTTCGGCCAAGCGATCCAGGGCCAACGCGGTCTCGGCATGGGAGTCGCTGTTCCGCGCGCAGGTCGCCGTCATGCGGACACTGGCCGCCGAGTTCCCGACCAGGGACATCTCGTTCAACGAGTACGACGTCCTCTTCAACCTCTCCCGCCAGGCCGACCGCTCGCTGCGCCTGCGCGACCTCAACAAGCACGTCCTCCTCACCCAGCCGAGCGTGAGCAGGCTCGTCGACCGGCTGGTCGACCGCGGGCTCGTCGTCAAGGGCCCTGAGCCGTCCGACGCGCGCGGGACGATCATCAGGATGACCGACACCGGGTTCGAGATGTTCCGCCGGGTCGCGTTCGACCACATGCGCTCGATCGCTCAGCGGGTCGGCACCCGGCTCGACACGGAGGAGCTGGAGCAGCTCGCCACCCTCTGCGACAAACTGCGCGGCGACGTCTGACGGACGTTCCTCCTCCACATTCCCATTCCTGAATAAGTTCTCCACAACGCGGGCGGACCCTCGGGGACCCGACATGGGGCACGCGTATCATTGCGCGCATGACGGCTGACGGACGCAGAAGATGGAAGTGGGCGCCCGCGCTGCTCGGATTCGTGGCACTGAGCGGTGTCGCCGGGCTCCTCGCCGCCGCCGCGGTCACACCCGCCGTCGCCCTCACCGGATCGGCCGCTGACTCGACCATCAGCGTCTTCGACGGCCTCCCCGAGTACATGAAGGTGGAGCCGCTCGCGCAGGCGTCCACCATGTACGCGACCTCCGGCGGCAAGCCGGTGCCGATCGCCACGTTCTACTCGCAGAACCGCGTGGAGGTCGGCTGGGACGCCATCTCCCAGAACCTCAAGGACGCCGCGATCGCGACGGAGGACCCGCGCTTCTACGAGCACGGCGGCGTCGACGTCACCGGCACGCTCCGCGGCGCAGTTCTGACCGCGCTGCACAAGTCGGTGCAGGGCGGCTCGTCCATCACGCAGCAGTACGTCAAGAACATCCTGGTGCAGCGCTGCGAGAACAAGCAGCCCGACCCGACCGCGACGGACGCCGTCCAGAAGAAGCAGTACGCGGTGTACCAGGCCTGCTACAACGACGCGACGGCGGTCGACCCGGTGCGCAAGCTCAAGGAGATGCGCTACGCGATCGGGCTCGAGAAGGAGTACTCCAAGAACGACATCCTGCAGAGCTACCTCAACATCGCTCTGTTCGGAGGCCGCGTCTACGGCGTCCAGTCGGCGGCCGAGTACTACTTCGGGGTGTCGGCGGCGGCCATCTCGCTCCCCCAGGCCGCGACGCTCATCGCCATCCTCAACAACCCGGACAACCTCCGCATCGACCAACCGGACAGTAAGGACAACGGCGCGGCGAACGGCTACGCGGCGACCCTCGCCCGGCGCAACTACGTGCTCGACCGCATGCTGGTGAACGGCAAGATCACCAAAGAGGAGCACGACGCCGCGAAGGCGACCAAGGTGGAGCCCAAGATCAGCCAGATGTCGAACGGCTGCATGACGGCGCAGCAGTTCAACGCGGCGTTCTTCTGCGACTACGTCGAGCGCACCATCGAGCAGAACCCGATCTTCGGCAAGACCGCCGACGACCGGTCCAGCTACCTGACGCGCGGTGGGCTCAAGATCTACACGACGCTCAACCTCGACCTCCAGACCCAGGCGCAGCAGGCGGTGTCCTCGTACATCCCGCCGTCCAGCCCCGCCCTCGACCTCGGCTCGTCCAACGTCTCCGTGGAGGTCGGCACCGGCCGGGTCGTCACGATGGTCCAGAACAGGTCCTACGACAACACGGCCGCGCCCGCCGCAGGGACCACAGCCGTCAACTACAACGCCGACTACGACTACGGAGGCTCGGAGGGCTTCCAGACGGGTTCGTCCTACAAGGCGTTCGACCTGCTCGAATGGCTGAAGGAGGGCCACACCCTCAACGAGTCGGTGAACGGCACCGTGCACGTCTTCCCGCAGACCGCGTTCCACGAGAGCGACCCCTGCAACGACATCGGCGGTGCACCGTGGAGCGTCGCGAACGACGAGGGCGAGACGGTGACCTCCACGTCGGTGATGAACGCGACGGCGGCCTCCATCAACTCGATCTTCGCGATGATGGCCACCAAGATGGACCTCTGCGGCATCAAGGAGGGCGCCCAGGACCTCCTGGTCCACGGTGCGGATGAGGCGACCAACCCGTACATGGCCAACCCGTCGTCGGTGCTCGGCACGAACTACATCGCCCCGATCACGATGGCGACGGCGTACGCCGGAATCGCCAACAACGGCAAGGCGTGCAGCCCGGTCGTGATCGACAAGATCGTCACCACAGACGGCGCCGAACACGCGGTGCCCAAGACCCAGTGCTCGACGACCCCGATCGATCCGGGAGTGGCGGCGGCCGCGATCTACGCCCTGCAAGGTGTGCTCCGCGGCGGCGGCACCGCGGCCTCGGCCAACCCGAACGACGGCGTCCCGATCTTCGGCAAGACCGGAACGACGGACAACTCGGTCGAGAACTGGCTGGTGACCTCCACGACGAAGGTCGCGCAGGCCACCTGGGTGGGCAACATCTCGGGCGGCGTCGCCCTCCGCAGCCAGACCTTCCAGGGCGTCGGCGGCGGCAACGTCAAGTTCTCGATCGTCAAGCGCATCCAGACCGCGCTCGACGCCGCGTACGGCGGGTCGGCGTTCCCCGCGCCGCTCGCGAAGTACCTCGGGGTGACGGCACCGCCGCCGAAGGCGGCCACACCGGCGGCTCCCGCGGCCCCGGGCGCGCCTGCCGGGCCGCCGGCGCAGACGCCCCCGGGCGGCGGCAAGGGCAAAGGCAAGCCCTGATCGACTGAGACCCCGCGGGCTCCGGCCGGCAGGGTCAGGCCGGCCGGCGCTCCGCTGAGCGCTCGGCGACCGTCTTGACGCCCTGCAGCATGGCGACCCAGTTGTCCCGGGAGTGCCGGGCGGCCTCCACCGTCGGGTTGTTGTCCTGATCGAGCGTGACGTGGGTGCCCTCCGGGGTCGCGTCGAGCTCGAAGTGCAGCGCGTGGTAGTTCTCGGGGATGTCGGGCAGGCCGCTCAGCGGGCTGAAGTGCGTGAGCACGATCCGCCAGGGCTCCTCACGGTCGTCCAGCTCGATCACCCGGCCGTGGTCCTCGAACGACTTCCCCTGCCATTCGCCGCGCCAGACGATGCGCGAGCCGAGCCTCCAGTCGGAGACGACCTCAGCCCCGAACAGGATCTCGGGATGGGACCCGCTGGTCGTCAGAACGTTCCAGACCCCCCGTCGAGGCGCGCGGATGTCCGCCTCGGCTCTCGCGACGTAGTTCCCCATGACGCGCCACTCCCGCTCCCGTCGCCGCCTCGGGCGACGTTGACGCCCATCACACACCTCACGGCGCGGGGAGCACAACCCCGCGGCTCACGCGCCTTCGAAGACGAGCGCCTCCCACGGCTCCACCGAGCCGGACAGTCCCCGGCCGGCCGAGTCGTCGAGATTGCCGAGCACGAGGGCCGCACCCGCCCAGCCGTCCAGCTCCGCCGGGTCGTAGTGCGCTGGCTCTCCGCTCAGGTTGGCGAGGACCAGCAACCGGCTGCCGTTCCGCTCGCGCGTGTACGCGAAGAGCTGGGGATGGTCGGCCAGCACCAGGGTGAAGTCCCCGTCGGCGACGACGTCGGACCGGTGCCGGAGCTCGATCAGCCTCCGGTAGTGAGCGAACACCGAGTCGGGGGCCCGGCGCTCGGCCTCCGCGTTCACCAGCACGTAGTCCGGGTTGGCCTCGATCCACGGCGTTCCTGTTGTGAAGCCGGCGGCCGGCGCGGCCGACCACTGCATCGGCGTGCGGGCGTTGTCCCGGCTCGTCCGGCGCAGCGCCGCCATCACCGTGCCGGCGTCCTGGCCCTGGATGTCGACGGCCTCCGCGTAGTGGTTGAGCGACTCGATGTCGCGGAAGTCGTCGATGGACTCGAAGGGCACGTTCGCCATCCCGAGCTCCTCGCCCTGGTAGACGTACGGCGTGCCGCGCATCAGGTGCAGCACCGTGGCGAGCGCCTTCGCCGAGGCGACGCGGTGCTCCGGCCGGTCGTCGCCGAACCGGCTGACGACCCGCGGCTGGTCGTGGTTGTTCCAGTACAGGCTGTTCCAGCCCACGTCCGCGAGGCCCTCCTGCCACTTGGCGAGGTTGCGCTTGAGGTCGAGCACGCTCGCCGGCCGGTCGTCCCACTTGCCGCCCGGCCCGTGGTCGAGGTCGACGTGCTCGAACTGGAAGACCATGTCGAGCTCCGCGCGGGCGGGGTCGGTGAACAGCCGGGCCGCCTCGACGGAGACGCCGGGCATCTCGCCCACGGTGAGGATGCGGTCGGCGCGGCCCGCGAACACGCGCTCGTGCATCTCGTGCAGGAACTCGTGGATGCGCGGCCCCTGGCCGAAGAACGGGTAGCCGTCGCCGAACAGCCGTCCGGGCGGGATGTCGCCGTCGGGGAGCCCGACCACCTTCGAGATGAAGTTGATGACGTCCATCCGGAAGCCGTCCACCCCGCGGTCGAGCCACCAGTTCATCATGTCGTAGACGGCCTCGCGGACCTCCGGGTTCTCCCAGTTGAGGTCGGGCTGCTTGCGCGAGAAGAGGTGGAGGTAGTACTCGCCGGTGGCCGGATCGAGCTGCCAGGCGGGGCCGGAGAAGAACGACCCCCAGTTGTTCGGCTCGCCGCCGTGCTCGCCGGGCTCCCGGCCGTCGCGCGCCGGACGCCACCAGTACCAGTCGCGTTTCGGGCTGTCGAGCGAGGAGGCGGACTCGATGAACCACGGGTGCTCGTCGGAGGTGTGGTTGACGACGAGGTCCATGACCAGCTTGATGCCGCGCGCGTGCAGGCCGGCCAGCAGCTCGTCGAAGTCGTCGAAGGTGCCGAACAGCGGGTCGATCGCCCGGTAGTCGCTGATGTCGTAACCGTTGTCGTCGTGCGGGGAGGCGTAGATGGGCGACAGCCACACGACGTCCACGCCGAGCTCCTGCAGGTGGTCGAGGTGCTGGATGATCCCGCGGAGGTCGCCGATGCCGTCGCCGTCACTGTCCGCGAAACTGCGCGGGTAGACCTGATACACGACCGCCGATTTCCACCATGTCTCGCTCACGCGCCCACCTTACCCGCGGGCGTCTGGGCGCGCGGGCCGCTCAGCGGGGGCGGGGGTCGAGCACGACGCGCGAGCCGGTCCGCGCGGACTCCCGCGCCGCCAGGCAGACCCGCAGCGCGTCGATCGCGGCGGCCACCGGCGAGCGGACCGGCTCGGCGCCGCTCTCGACGCACTCCACGAAGTACCGGGCCTGCGCGGCGAAGGCGTCGCCCGGGAGGTCGGTGAGGGTGTCGGTCCCACGGTCGCCGACGACCTCCAGGGCGGTGCGGAACGGCGTGCCGGCCGGGAGGTCGGAGACGGCGAGGAGCTGGGCCACACCGCTGGAGGTGTACTCGACGGTGATCGCGGCCGGTGTCCCGAACCCGTCGCCTGGCGCACGGATGGCGCTGACCGCGACCGGCTCGCCGAGGTACGAATTGGCCTGGTCGACGTCGTGGATCGCGAAGTCCACGATCATCCCGCCGGAGCGGGACTCGTCGGCCAGCCACTCCGTTCCGTCCGGCACGGCCGACAGGCGCGACCCGAGCACGGCGCGCGGGAGACCGACCGACCCTGCGGCGACGCGCTCGGCGAGCGCCGCGTACCCCGGGAAGAAGCGCACGACGTGGGCGACCATGAGGACTCCTGGCGCCCGGGCAGCGGCAGCGGCGACCCGCTCGGCGTCTGCCACCGTGAGCGCGATCGGCTTCTCGAGCAGCACGCTCCGGCCCGCGGCGAGCGCCTGCACGGCGAGGTCGGCGTGCGTGGGGGTCGGCGTGCAGATCGACACGAGGTCGGCGGCGGGGTCGGCCAACGCCTCGTCGAGGGAGGTCGCCCAGCGCCCGTCCGGCGCAGCAGGGAGGTCGGGGCGCGTGCGCGGCGACACGACCCACCGGACCGGGACGCCGCACGCCGCCCAGGCCGCCGCGTGCGCGTGGCCCATCCGGCCGGCGCCGACCACGATCGCGCCGTGCGAAGCGGCGGACACCCCGCTCATCGCACCGCGCGGTCGACCTGCGCGGGATCGAACAGGGCGTCGAGTACGAGCCGCCCGGCGCCGCGGATGCCGGCCTCCTGCTTCGCCGCGCTGACCCCGATGTCGAGCTGGTCGGTGATCATCGGCAGGCAGTCGGAGTAGATCGCCGACCGTACCCCGGCGACGAACGCCTCCGCCTCGCCGAGGATCCCGCCGAGCACCAGGCGCTGCGGGTTGAAGAAGTTCATGATCGTCGCGAGCACGCCGCCGGTGCGGAGGCCGGCCTCCCGCAGCATGAGCGTCGCGAGCGGGTGCGCGTCCCTGGCGAGCGCGAGGACGTCGCGGGTGTCGGCGACCTCCACCCCGGCCCGGCGCAGGGCCTGCACGATGGCGGCGCCCCCGGCGACGGCGTCGAGGCAGCCGACCCGGCCGCACGAGCACAGCACGTCCGGGGCGCCCGGCACGGTGACGTGGCTAATGTCGCCCGCCATGCCGTGGTGGCCGCGATAGACGCCGCCGAACGCGACGATCCCGCAGCCGATGCTCGAACCGGCCTTGACGAAGACGAGCTGGCCGTCGGCCGTCAGCGCATCCGGTGTGTGGGCGGTGGCGTCGAACTCGCCGAGGGCCATCAGGTTGGCGTCGTTGTCGACCGCGACGGTCAGCCCGGTGCGGGAGGCCAGCGCGGCCGCGACGTCCAGGCCGTTCCAGCCGGGCATCCGCGACGGCGAGACCATCCGGCCCGTGCTGGAGTCGACCGGGCCGGGCATGCCGATCCCGATGCCGCGCAGCTCCTGGCCGGGCGCCCCGTGCATCGCGCGGAGCTCCTCGGCGCTCGCGGCGATCCAGGCGAGGACCCGGTCGGGTCCCGATCCGATGTCCATCGCCGCGGTGCGGGAGGCTAGCAGCCGCCCGGACAGGTCGAACAGCCCGAAGGTGGCGTGGTGCGAGCCGAGGTCCGCTGCGGCGACGACGCCCGAGCCGGCGTCGACCTCCAGCGCCCGCGGGCGGCGGCCGCCGTGCGAGACGCCCTCCCCCGCCTCCCGGAGGAAGCCCGCGGAGAGAAGCGCGTCGACCCGCTGCGCGACGGTCGAGGGCGACAGGCCGGTGTGGCGGGCGATGTCGGCGCGGGAGCCTGCGCGGCCCGAACGGACGAGGTGGAGGATGCCGCCGGGTGTTGCCGGTGCGTTCCCGGGTGCCGCGGTGTGCGTGCCGCTCATTTCAGCGCATCCCCCTGTTCGCACGCATCCGTCGCGTGCTGGTCTCGGTTGAGAATACTGTACCGACTTTCTTCGATTTCGAACCAACCAAATTCGAAAATTGCAAGAACATGACTTACTTAGTACGCTCATCGCATCCCGACCGATGACGATACGAGGAACCCGATGGAAACACCGAACGCTCACCCGATGGTGAGCCTGCGCGGCGTCGACAAGCACTTCGGCGACCTGCACGTCCTCCGCTCCATCGACCTCGACGTCGCGCCGCGCGAGGTCGTGGTGGTCGTCGGGCCCTCCGGCTCTGGCAAGTCCACGCTCTGCCGCTCGATCAACCGACTGGAGACCATCGACGGCGGCGAGATCCGCGTCGACGGCGCACTGCTCCCCCAGGAGGGCGCCGACCTGGCCCGCCTGCGCGCGGAGGTCGGCATGGTCTTCCAGTCGTTCAACCTGTTCGCGCACCGCACCGTCCTCGACAACGTCGCCCTCGCGCCGATCAAGGTGCGCAAGGTCAAGAAGGCCGAGGCCGAGCGCCAGGCCCTCGAGCTGCTCGACCGGGTGGGCATCGCCGACAAGGCGGGCAGCCACCCGGCCCAGCTCTCCGGCGGCCAGCAGCAGCGCGCCGCGATCGCCCGCGCGCTCGCGATGCAGCCGAAGGTGATGCTCTTCGACGAGCCCACCAGCGCGCTCGACCCCGAGATGGTCGGCGAGGTGCTCGACGTGATGACCTCCCTGGCCCGCGACGGGATGACGATGATCGTCGTCACCCACGAGATGGGCTTCGCCCGCCGCGCCGCCGACCGCGTGGTCTTCATGGACCACGGGCAGATCGTCGAGCAGGCGACGCCCGCCGAGTTCTTCGACTCGCCCCGCACCGAGCGGGCCAAGTCGTTCCTGGCCTCCGTGCTCTCGCACTGACGCCGCCGCACCACCCCTCCACAGCACCACACCCGTCCGAACACTGAAAGGGATGCAATGACCCGCAGCTCGATCCGCTCGACCCGCCGCCGGGCCGCCTTCGCCGGCGCCCTGCTCGCGGCCGTGACGCTCGCCGTCACCGCCTGCTCCTCCGGCACCTCGGCCCTCCCCGGCGACGGCGGCTCCACGGCCAAGACCGACACGGTCTTCTCCGGCGCCCCCGTCGCCAAGGCCGCCCTGATCATCCCCGGCTCCACGATGGAGAAGATCAAGAAGCGCGGCAAGCTGATCGTCGCCGAGGCGCTCGACGCCCCGCTGCTCTCGCAGCAGGACCCGACCGACCCGAGCAAGATCACCGGCTTCGACGCCGACCTGGCCAAGCTGCTCGCGATCTACATCCTCGGCAAGCCGAACGTGGAGATCGTGCCCCCGGCGTCGGAGACCCGTGAGGCGATGCTGCAGAACGGCACCGTCGACGTCGTCTTCAACACCTACACGATCACCCCGCAGCGCGCGACGCAGGTCGACTTCGCCGGCCCGTACTTCGAGTCCGGCCTGTCGGTCGCCGTCAAGAGCGACAACAAGTCGATCAAGAGCGAGAAGGACCTCGACGGCAAGAACGTGATCGTCGGCGCGAACACGCCGGCCGTCACCGAGGTGCCGAAGGTCGCGCCGAAGGCCACTGTCACCGCGTTCGGCACCGACCCGGCCGCCGTCCAGGCGCTCATCCAGGGCCGCGGCGACGCCTACGTGCAGGACTACACCCTCCTCGCCAGCGACGCCGCGAGCGAGAAGCAGATCAAGGTGGTCGGCCAGCCGTTCACCAAGGAGCCCTACGGCATCGGCCTCCCGCACGGCGACAGCGACTTCAAGTCGTTCGTCAACAACTGGCTGAAGACCATCCAGAAGGGCGGCCAGTGGGGCCAGGCGTGGAAGACCACGCTCGGCACCGTGACCGACTCGGCCATCCCGACCCCGCCGGAGATCGGCTCGGTCCCGGGTTCCTGACCCGACCCAGAGTTCCCCGGCCTCGCGCCGGGGAGCCCCGGCGGGCGGAGCCGGTCGACCGGCTCCGCCCGTCCCCCTCAGACATTCCTCACGAGTGAGCGAGCGATGAACCCCCTGATCGACAACCTCGGGCCGCTTCTGCAGGCCCTCGGCACGACGCTGATGATGGCGGTCGTGGCCGGCGTCGGCTCGATCGTGCTCGGCGTGCTGGTCACGATCGCGCGCGTGAGCCCGATCCCGGTGCTGCGCACTGCGGCCTTCCTGTACGTGCAGTTCTTCATCAACGTGCCGCTGCTGGCGCTGCTGCTGCTCGCCGTGTTCGCGCTCCCGGACGCCGGCCTCCTGCTGCCGCTGACGCCCACCGCGATCATCGTCCTCACCGTGTACGAGGCCGCCTACGTCGCGGAGGCAGTCCGCTCGGGCGTCAACACCGTCCCGGTCGGACAGGTGGAGGCCTCCCGCGCCCTCGGCTTCACCCTCGGCCAGTCGCTGCGCCTCGTCGTGATCCCGCAGGCGCTGCGCGCGGTGGTGCAGCCGATCGGAAACGTGATGATCGCGCTCGCGATGAACACCGCCCTCGCCGCCGCCGTGGGCGTCGTGGAGCTGACCGCCGAGGTCAACAAGATCAACCTCGTGGCGGCGCAGCCCATCCTGATCTTCTCCAGCGCCGGCATCCTCTACATGGCGGTCGCGCTGGCCATCGGCCTCACCGCCGGCTGGGTCGAGCGGAAGGTGGCGATCGCACGATGACCGCACAACTGATCCCCGACCGGCCAGCGCCGGTGCGCGCCGCACGCGCGAAGCGTCCGCGCCGGGCATATGCCGCCGCGTTCATGTACGACGTGCCCGGCCCGCGCGGGCGTCGCAACATCCTGCTCGGCACCGTCCTGAGCTGCCTCGTCATCGCCGGGCTGCTCGGCTACGGGCTGTGGCAGTTCGCCTCGCACGGGCAGCTCGCGCCCGAGCGCTGGGCTCCGTTCACCGAGTGGCCGATCTGGAACTACCTCCTGGTCGGACTGCTCGGGACTCTGCAGGCCGCCGCGATCGTCGCCGTGCTCGGCGGCCTCCTCGGCGTGCTGCTCGCCCTCGGCCGGATCAGCCGGCTGCGCGCGGTGCGATTCCTGTGCGGGCTCTACATCGAGATCGCGCGCACGGTTCCCGTGCTGCTGGTGATCTACCTGATGCTGTTCGGCCTCCCGCAGCTCGGGATCAACCTGCCGGTGTTGTGGAAGCTGGTCGTCCCGCTGACGATCGCCAACTCGGCCGTGTTCGCCGAGATCGTGCGCGCCGGCATCCTGAGCCTCCCCCGCGGTCAGCGCGAAGCAGCGCTCAGCCTCGGGATGCGGCCCGGTCAGGCGATGCGCTTCGTTGTACTCCCGCAGGCCGCGAGGAACGTCGCGCCGTCGCTGGTCACCCAGTTCGTGAGCCTCCTGAAGGACACCTCGCTCGGCTACATCGTGGCCTTCACCGAGCTGCTCTACCGCGGTCAGGTGCTGGCCTCGTACCTGCACCTGCTCATCCCGACCTACGTCGCCGTGACGGTCATCTACCTGGTCGTCAACGGCAGCCTCTCGGCGTTCGCCTCCCGCCTGCAGCGCGGTCCCCGGCGACGCCCCTCCGCACAGCCCGTGCTTCCGGCCCTGCCGGCTGCCCCGCACCAGGAAGAGACCCATGTCTAGCACCACCGCCGTCGCAGGACTCGCCGAGCTCGCCGCCGTGCGACGCTCCGGGATGATCGAGAGCCGCCACTTCGGCAGCCTCGTCGCGCTCGACCCGGACGGCGGGACCCTGATCGAGCTCGGCGACCCGGACGCGGTCGTGCTCCCGCGCAGCACGGTCAAGCCGCTGCAGGCGCTCGCGTGCCTGACGGCAGGCGCCCTCCTCTCCGGACCGTCGTTGGCCATCGCGGCGGGGAGCCACACCGGCGAGGACGAGCACGTGCGCGTCGTCCGCGACATCCTGGCGGCGGCCGGCGTCGACGAGTCGGCCCTGGGCTGCCCGGTCGACCGGCCGGAGGACGAGGGCACCTTCGAGCGGATGATCCGCGCCGGGGAGCCGCGCAGCCGCATCCGGATGAACTGCTCCGGCAAGCACGCCGCGATGCTGCTGGCCGCCGCCGCGAACGGCTGGCCGACCGACGGCTATCTCGACACGGCCCATCCCGTGCAGCAGCATGTCCGCGAGACGATGGCCGCGCTGACCGGCGTGCCCGTCGCGCTCGATGCGATCGACGGCTGCGGCGCCCCGCTGTTCGCCACGACCGTCCGCGGCGTCGCCCGCTCGTTCGGCCGGCTCGTCACCGCGGCGCCCGGCACTCCCGAGCGCGCGGTCGCCGACGCGATCCGCGAGCACCCCTTCTACGTCGGCGGCAGCGGACACCAGAACTCGACGCTGATGGAGACCGTCCCCGGCGCCCTGGCCAAGGGCGGCGCCGAGGGCGTCATCGGCGTCGCGGCGGCGGACGGCACCGCGGTGTCGATGAAGATCGTGGACGGCAGCCCGCGCGCGACGACCCTGATCGCCCTCCGGGTGCTGGAGGCGCTCGGCACGGACATCTCCCGCGCGGGCGCCCTGGTGGACCTCCCGGTGCTCGGCGGCGGCGTGCCGGTCGGGCGGATCGAGGTCGGGGCGGACCTGGCCGCGGCACTGGAGCGCGTCGCGTGAGCGGAGTCCTGGTCGAGATCTGCCTCGAGGATCTCGCCGGCGTGCGCCTCGCCGAGGACGCGGGCGCCGACCGCATCGAGCTGTGCAGCGCGCTGTCCGACGGCGGCCTGACCCCGTCGATCGGCACCGTGGCGACCGCACTCCGGTCGGTCAGGCGGATGGGCGTCAACGTCCTGGTGCGCCAGCGGGCCGGCGACTTCGTGTTCGACGCCGACGAGCTCGCCGCGATGGTGGCCGACATCCGGGCGGTGCGAGCGCTGCCGAACCCGCGAGGTGTGGCGGTCGGCTTCGTGGTGGGCGCACTCCGTCCCGACGGGTCGGTGGACGTGGACGCGACCGGCATGCTGGTGGCGGCCTGCGGGGACGCACCGGTCACCTTCCACAAGGCCTTCGACCAGGTGCCTGACCGCGCCGCGGCCCTGGAGGAGCTCGCCGGACTCGGGGTGGCGCGCGTCCTCACCTCGGGCGGTGCGGCCTCCACGCTGGAGGGCGCCGACGAGCTCGCCGCGCTGGTCGCGCAGGCGGGCGAGCGGATCGTGGTGCTCGCCGGCGGCGGAGTCCGCCCCGGGAACGTGGCCGAGCTGGTCAGCCGGACGGGGGTGCGGGAGGTGCACCTGCGGGCGGCCACCACGGCCCAGAGCGGTTCGCTCGCACCGAGCCAGTACGACCCGGGCCACCGCCGGGTGACCTCGGCGGCGATCGTCGCGGCCGTCGTCGCGGCGGTGCAGGAGGCGGCGGCATGAGCGGGACGACCGTGGCGACAGCGCTCGCCGACGAACAGGGCGACGGCGTCGCCGGCGCGGACTCCGGAGCCCCGGTCGTCCTCGCGATCGACCTCGGCGGGACCGCCATGAAGGGCGCCGTGGTGGCCGAGGGGGGCGCCGTGGTCGCCGAACTGACCCGTCCCACACCGGGGAGCGACATCCTCGGCGCGCTCGTGACGCTGTTCCACGACCTCCGGGGAGTCGCCGGCGCCGCTGAGCTCGACGTCGTCGGCGCGGGCGTCGCCACCCCCGGCATGCTCGACGAGCAGCGCGGCATCGTCCACTACGCGTCCAACCTGGACTGGCGCGACGTGCCGCTGCTCGACATCCTGCAGGGCGAGCTCGACCTGCCGGTCGCGGTCGGGCACGACGTGCGCGCCGCGGGACTGGCCGAGCGCACCTTCGGCGCGGCCCAGGGCTCGGACGACTTCGTCCTCGTCCCGATCGGCACCGGCGTCGCCGCGGCGCTCGTGACCGCGGGCGGGACCATCACCGGCGCGACCGGCGCGGCGGGCGAGTTCGGCCACATTCCCGTGGTCGCCGGCGGGGAGCAGTGCACGTGCGGCCAGCGCGGCTGCCTGGAGGTGTACATGTCCGGGGCCGGCGTGGCGCGACGCTACCGGGAGGCGGGAGGCGACGCGCTCAGCACGCGCCGGATCGTCGCCCGCCTCGGCAGCGACCCGCTGGCCGACCGCATCTGGGGCGAGGCCGTCGACGTGCTCGCGCAGGGCCTCACCATCCTCACCCTGCTGCTCGACCCGAAGGTGATCGTGCTGGGCGGCGGCGTCTCGCACGCGGGCGACGCGCTGTTCAGCCCGCTGGAGCGCGACGTGTCGGCGGGGCTCGCCTGGCGGGAGCGGCCGGCGATCGTCCGCAGCGGTCTCGGCGGCGACGCCGGGCGCGCCGGCGCCGGCCTCCTCGCGTTCGGGGCGGCGCGCTAACCCCGGCACATTCGTGCCGAATCGCGCGAATCACCGCGCCAAAGTCGACATTCGTGCCGAATCGCGCGGCGGCGGCGGGCGCTGCCGCCGTCGGCGGCGTTGGGTAGCCTGGTGAGATGCTCACCCCGCCGATCACCGCGAAGAAGCCGACCGAGCGCAGCCACCACGGGGACGTGGTCGTGGACGACTACGAGTGGCTGCGCGACAAGGACGATCCCGCGGTCGTCGCCCACCTCCACGAGGAGAACGCGTACACGAACGCGCGCACCGAGAAGCTCGCCGTGCTGCGCGAGCAGATCTTCGACGAGATCAAGTCGCGCACCCGGGAGACCGACCTGAGCGTCCCCACCCGCGAGGGCGACTGGTGGTACTACACGCGCACGGTGGAGGGCAAGCAGTACGGCATCCACTGCCGCGCGCCCATCGACGGCCCCGACGACTGGGACCCGCCGGCGCTCGATGAGGACGCGCAGCAGCACGGCCTCCCTGGCGAGCAGATCCTGCTCGACGACAACGCGGAGGCCGAAGGGCACGACTTCTACGCACTCGGCAGCTTCGACGTCAGCACCGACGGCAGCCGGCTGCTCTACGGCGTCGACACCGAGGGCGACGAGCGGTACACCGTCCGGGTGCGGTCGCTGGCCTGCGACGGCACGACGTTCGCAGACGAGATCGCGGGCACGGGCGCCGGCGCGCTCTTCGACCCGAGCGGCGAGTACCTGTTCTACACGACCGTGGACGACGCCTGGCGGCCGGACACCGTGTGGCGGCACCGGGTCGGCCAGGGGCCCGACGGCGAAGCCGACACGGAGGTCTTCCACGAGCCGGACGAGAAGTATTGGATCGGCGTCGGCCTCACCCGCAGCCGCCGGTACCTGGTCATCGAGGCGGGCTCCAACATCACCAGCGAGAGCTGGCTGCTGGACGCGGGTGACCCGACGGGCGAGTTCCGCGTGGTGTGGCCTCGCACGGAGGGCGTCGAGTACGACATCGAGCACGTGGTGGCGGGCGGCCGCGACCGGCTGCTCATCGTCCACAACGACGGCGCCGTCAACTTCGAGCTCGTGAGCGTGGCGGCCGACGACCCGCAGGGGCCGCGCCGGACACTGCTCCCGCACGACCCGGCCGTGCGCATCGAAGGGGTGGACGCGTTTCGCGACTTCGTCGCGCTCGAGTACCGCCGGGAGGGGATGACCCGCCTCGCGGTCGCCTGCCTCCCTGCGCCGACGGAGGGCGGCCTGGTCGGCGATGTGGACGACATCCTCCACGAGCTGCACTTCGACGAGGAGCTCTTCACCGTCGGCGCGGGAGGCAACCCCGAGTGGACCCAGCCGTTCCTGCGCCTCGGCTACGGCAGCTTCGTCACGCCGTCGAGCGTCTACGACTACGACGTGCGCACGCGCGAGCTCACCCTGCGCAAGCAGCAGCCGGTGCTGGGCGAGTTCGAGCCGGACCTGTTCGAGCAGCGCAGAGAGTGGGCGACCGCGGAGGACGGCACCCGCGTCCCGATCTCGCTCGTCTACCGCCGCGACCTGGTGACTCCCGGCGAGCCGGCGCCGCTCGTGCTCTACGGGTACGGCTCGTACGAGGCGAGCATGGATCCGTCGTTCGGCATCCCGCGGCTCAGCCTCCTCGACCGCGGCGTCGTCTTCGCGATCGCGCACGTGCGCGGCGGCGGCGAGCTCGGGAGGCTGTGGTACGAGCACGGCAAGAAGCTGCACAAGAAGAACACGTTCACCGACTTCGTGGCGGCCGGGAAGCATCTGGTCGACCAGGGCTGGACGACGCCGTCGCAGCTCGCCGCGCAGGGCGGCAGTGCCGGCGGCCTGCTGATGGGCGCGGTCGCCAACCTCGCGCCGCGGCTGTTCGCCGGCGTGCTGGCCGAGGTGCCGTTCGTGGACCCGCTGACGACGATCCTCGACCCGTCGCTCCCGCTCACGGTGATCGAGTGGGACGAGTGGGGCGACCCGCTGCACGACGAGGACGTGTACTACTACATGAAGTCGTACGCGCCGGTGGAGAACATCCACCGCACCGCCTACCCGCGCATCCTCGCCGTCACGAGCCTCAACGACACCCGCGTGCTGTACGTCGAGCCGGCGAAGTGGGTGGCGAGGCTGCGGGAGGTCGGCGCCGACGCGCTGCTCAAGACCGAGATGGCGGCGGGCCACGGCGGGGTGTCCGGCCGGTACGCGGCCTGGCGCGAGCGCGCGTTCTCGCTGGCGTGGCTGCTCGATGTGGTGGGCGCGCACCCGACCGGCGAGTAGCGGGGCGGGTCAGCCGAGGTCGTCGGGGTCCTTGCCGGTGCGCTCGCCGGACTCGAGGATGGCGATCGCGGTGAGGTCGTCGGCGTCGAGGGTGAAGGCGAAGACGTCCAGGTTGGTGCGGATGCGCTCCGGCGTGGACGACTTGGGGATGACCACGTTGCCGAGCTGGAGCTGCCAGCGGATGACCACCTGCGCCGGGGTCACCCCGTGTTTCGCGGCGAGGCCCGCGAGCAGCGGGTCGTCCAGCACACGGCCACGGGCGAGCGGCGACCACGACTCCGTCACGATCCCGCGCGCCTCGTCGTACGCACGGACCTCCCGCTGCGGCAGCCACGGGTGCAACTCGACCTGGTTCACCGCGGGTACTGCGTCGGTCTCGGCCGCGAGGCGGTCGAGGTGGTGGGTGTGGAAGTTGGCGACGCCGATCGACCGGGCGCGGCCCTCCGCCTTCAGGTGCTCCAGCGCGCGCCACGTCTCCACGTACTGGTCGCGCTGGGGCGCCGGCCAGTGGATGAGGTACAGGTCGACCGTGTCGAAGCCGAGGCGCTCCAGGCTCGCGTCGAACGAGCGCAGCGTCGAGTCGTAGCCGTTGTCGGTCCACCACACCTTCGTCGTCACGAACACGTCGTCGCGCGGCAGCCCGCTGCGCCGCACGGCCTCGCCGACGGCGCGCTCGTTCGCGTAGAACGTCGCCGTGTCGATGTGCCGGTACCCGGCCTCCAGCGCGGTCAAAACCGCGTCCACCGTCTCGGCCTCCGGGATCTTGTAGACGCCGAAGCCGAGCTGCGGGATGCGATTGCCGTCGTTGAGCTGGAGCTGGGGGATGTTCGGCATGGGTTCATTCTCTCCCGGCTGGCATCCCGCTCCCCGCTGCGTGGACGTTTCCTGGCAATGACAGCGCGCGGGGTTGCGCTCCTGAGCGGACCGCGGGACCGTGGGCGGCTCCTGGAGGACCAACGAAAGGAGAGCACGTGCTCACCCTGACAGAGAACGCCAGCACGATCGTCAAGACCCTCACCGACCAGGCGCCGCAGGACGACGCCGGGCTGCGCATCAGCAGCAGCAACCCGCAGAACACCGCGTTCGCCGCTGCCGTCACGCCCGAGCCGGAGCCCGCGGACCAGGTGGTCGAGTCCGCCGGGGCGCGGCTCTTCCTGGAGCAGGGCGCCGCTGTCGCCCTCGACAACAAGGTGCTCGACGCCCAGGTCGACGAGCAGGGCGCAGTGAGCTTCGCGATCGGCGCCCTCGCCTAGCGAGAGCCCACGCGACGATGAGAAGCCGGCGTCCACGCGACGCCCGCCTCCCCGGCCCCGGTGCCCAGTGCGCCGGGGCCGAGTCGCGCCTGACCTCAGTCGCGTCCGGGCACAGCGATTCGCCGTTGTCAATCGCATCGACCGGGATGTGCCCCGGTGTTTTGCTGGTGAGGTGCGGGCGGGCCGCTCAACCCTGACACCGCCCGCACACCCATTCAGGCCGTCGAGTCAGCTCTCGGGCGGACTCTGCGGCTCGCCCGCGTCGATGAGGAACTCGACGGCGGTCGTCCACAGCGGAACGATCTTGATGGGCGGGATGTCCTCCTCGCCCGCGAAGTGCACGGCGAAGTGCACCTCCGGCTCGCCCTTGACCGGATCGGCCGTGGCGATCATCCCGAGGTAGCCGTCGTCCTCCGCCACGCGCCAGCGGGTGCCGGACCCCGGTTCGGGCGTGATCTGCACACTGTGGCCGCCGTAGTCGTAGGTGGGGCCGGGCGGGAGCGCGGCGCGGGAGTCGATCGTCATACTGCTGTTCTACGACCTCCTCCCGCACCGGCTCAACTCGTTCACATTTCGAACGATTCGGGGTAAGGGACCCGCGTGCTACGCGGTCGGGACCTCCTCGGCCTCCGCGTCGGCCTCGGTCTCCTGCTCGGCGGCGGCACCCCGGAACTGGGTCATGTACAGGTCGTAGTACGCGCCCTTCTTCGCGAGGAGGGTCGCGTGGTCGCCCTGCTCCACGATGCTGCCGTGCTCCATCACCAGGATGGTGTGGGCGTCGCGGATCGTGGAGAGCCGGTGCGCGATCACGAACGACGTGCGGTCGCTCCGCAGTGCGGCCATCGCGTGTTGCACCAGTAGCTCGGTGCGGGTGTCCACCGACGAGGTGGCCTCGTCGAGGATGAGCAGCGACGGGTTCGCGATGAACGCCCGCGCGATCGTGAGCAGCTGGCGCTCACCGGCGGACACGTTGCTGCCGTCCGCCTCGATCTTCGTGTCGTACCCGTCAGGGAGCTGGCGGACGAACCGGTCGACCATGGTCGCCTTGGCGGCCTCCACGACCTCCTCGTCCGTCGCGTCGAGCCGGCCGTAGCGGATGTTCTCGCGGATCGTGCCGGAGAACAGCCACGCGTCCTGCAGCACCATGCCGACCTGGCCCCGCAGCTCGGCGCGCGACAGGTCCGTCGTGTCGATGCCGTCGAGGCGGATGGTGCCGCCGTTCAGCTCGTAGAACCGCATGATCAGGTTGACCAACGTGGTCTTGCCCGCGCCGGTCGGACCGACGATCGCGACCGTGTGGCCCGGCGCGACCGATAGCGACAGGTCGCGGATCAGCTCGGTCTCGGGGTCGTAGGAGAAGTCCACACCCTCGAGCTCGACGCGGCCATCGGCCCGCTCGGGCAGGTGCTGGGTATCGACGTCGGCCGACTGCTCCTCCGCGTCGAGGAACTCGAACGTGCGCTCGGCCGAGGCGACACCGGACTGCAGCATGTTCGCCATGCCCGCGATCTGGCCGATCGGCTGCGAGAACTCCCGCGAGTACTGAATGAACGCGGTCGCGTCGCCGATCGTCATCTGGCCGGAGGCGACGCGGAGGCCGCCGACGACCGCGATCAGCACGTACGACAGGTAGGAGACGAAGTTCATCGCCGGCATGATCATGCCGGACACGAACTGGGCGCCGACGGTCGACTTCCACAGCTTGTCGTTGCGCTGGTCGAACTCCTCGAGCATCACGGCGTCGCGGCCGAAGGCCCGCACCAGGTCGAGCCCGGAGTACGACTCCTCGATGTGCCCGTTGAGCGCGCCGGTCGAGTTCCACTGCTGCTTGAACAGCTTCTGCGACCGCGTGCCGATCACGCCCGCGATCACGCCGGAGAGCGGGATCGAGATGAGCGCGATGAGTGCGAGCTGCCACGAGACGATGAACATCATGATCCCGATGCCGATGACCGTCAGCACCGACTGGATGAGCTGCGAGAACGCCTGCTGCAACGCCGTCTGGATGTTGTCGACGTCGTTGGTCACGCGCGACATCAGGTCGCCGCGCTGCCGGGTGTCGAAGTAGCTGAGCGGCAGCCTGTTGAGCTTGCTCTCCACCTCGGCGCGCAGGCGGTAGATCACCCGCATCACGAGCGCGTTCAGCAGGTAGCCCTGCCACCACTGCAGGAGCGACGCGGCGATGTACATCGCGAGCACGATCGTGAGCAGCCGGCCGAGCTCGACGAAGTCGATCCCGTGCCCTGGCACCAGGCCGGTCGGCGTGATCGTCCCGACAGCGCCCTTGAAGATCACGTCGGTGGCGTTACCGAGGATCTTCGGCGCGATCACGATGAGCGCCACCGAGATGACGACCAGCAGGGTCACGAACGACATGGCGAGCCACTCGGACTTGAGCAGCCCCATCAGGCGCTTGAACGACGGCCAGAAGTGCTCGGCCTTCTTGGCGGGCGTGCCGCCGAACATGTCGCCGTCGCCCTCGGTGGGCTCGTACTCGTACTCGAGCTCGAGCTCTTCGATCGCCGTCTCGACGCCGGCCTCGGTGAGGAGGCCGTCCTGCTCCGGGGCGCCGCTGCGGCCGGTGCGGTTCTTCTTCTGGCGCGCCATCTCAGGCCACCTCCAGGCTCAGCTGGGACTCGACGATCTCGCGATACGTCTCGCTCGTCTCCAGCAACTCGTCGTGGGTGCCGCGGCCGACGACTCTGCCGTCGTCGAGCACGATGATCTGATCGGCTTCCCGGATCGTGGAGACGCGCTGCGCCACCACGATGACGGTGGCGTGGCCCGTGGACTGCGCCAGGGCGCTCCGCAGGCGGGCGTCGGTCGCGACGTCGAGGGCCGAGAAGGAGTCGTCGAACAGCAGGACCTTGGGCTCCGCCACCAGCGCGCGGGCGATGCAGAGCCGCTGGCGCTGGCCGCCGGAGACGTTGGTGCCGCCCTGGGCGATGCGCTCATCGAGGCCGTGCTCCTTGGCACGCACGAAGTCCTCGGCCTGGGCGACCCGCAGCGCCTCCCAGAGCTCGTCGTCCGTGGCGTCCGGCCGGCCGAACCGCAGGTTGCTGGCGACCGTTCCGGAGAAGAGGTACGGCTTCTGCGGCACCAGGCCGAGCACGCCGGAGAGCTGCTCCCGGCTCAGCGAGTCGACCGGGACGCCGCCGATGCGCACCTGCCCGCTCTGCGGGGTGAACAGGTCGGCGATGACCGAGACCAGCGTCGACTTGCCCGATCCGGTCGAGCCGACGATCGCGGTCACCTGCCCGGGTTCCGCGGTGAAGCGGACGTCGCTCAGCACCGGCTTCTCGGCGCCGGGGTAACCGAAGGTGACTCCGGCGACCTCCACGCGGCCGTCGGCGGGGACGTGGCCTGCGCCTGCCCCCGCGCCGCTGGACGGCGCCGCGCTCAGCACCTCGTCGATGCGCTCGGCGCACACCATCGCGCGCGGGATCATCATGGCCATGAACACGCCCATCATCACCGCGACCAGGATCTGCAGCAGGTACTGCAGGAACGCCGTGAGCGCCCCGACCTGGATGTCCCCGGCGCCGACCCGGTGGCCGCCGAACCAGAGCACGGCGACCGTCGCGGCGTTCAGGATGAGCATGATCAGCGGGAACATCAGCACGAAGACGTTGCCGACCTTGACCGAGATGCGGGTGAGCGCGGCGTTCGCGTCGTCGTAGCGCGCTGTCTCGAACTTCTCGCGGACGAACGCGCGGATGACGCGGATGCCGACGATCTGCTCCCGGATGACGCCATTGACGCCGTCGATGCGCTCCTGCATCACGCGGAACATCGGCAGCAGCAGCCAGACCAGGATGCCGACCACCACGAACAGCACGGCGACGGACACCCAGACGAGCCAGGAGAGCCCGGCGTCCACCCGCACCGCGAGGACGATGCCCGCGACGCACATGATCGGCGTCGACACCATGAAGTTGAGCGTCATCAGCACGAGCATCTGCACCTGCTGGACGTCGTTGGTGTTGCGCGTGATGAGGGTCGGCATGCCCCAGCGCGCGAGGTCGAGCGCCGGGAGCGAGTCGACCTTGCGGTAGAAGGAGCGGCGGATGTCGCGCCCCAGCGACATCGAGGAGCGGGCGCCGAAGTACGTCGCCGTGATGGCAGCGGCGACCTGCACGAAGCAGACGATGAGCATCGTGCCGCCCGTCGACCAGATGAAGTTCGTGTCGCCCTTGACGACGCCCTTGTCGATGATGTCGGCGTTGAGCGTGGGCAGGTACAGGGCGGCGATGGTCGCGATGAGCTGCAGCGCGACCACGGCCGCGACCGCGCCCCAGTACGGGCGGATGAACCGCAGCGCCAAACGAAGAAGAGTCACGGTGATTCCTGGTTCTGCTCTGGTGGAGTGATTGTCGGGCGCACGCTGCCGCCGGCCCCCGCCGGCACGGCGCTGTGCGATGACCCCGTACAGCACTAACGCTAGCGCGGACCGGTGACATCCGTCCCCGTGAGGAGACGCTGTTCACCGTCGGATATGACGCTATCCGGCACAGCGGTCAGTTCGTGACCGCATTCGAGATCTGTGGAGATCAGGCCGGCGAGTAGAGGAGGTGGAGGACACCGTTGGCGTAGGCGTCGTACTGCCGCAGCCGCAGCTTCGCCTCCGGCGTGCCCTCCGGGAACAGCCGCGCACCCGAGCCGCGGACGACCGGGTACACGAAGAGGTGGAGGGCGTCGACCAGCCCGTCCGCGATCAGGGCACGCACGAGCGTGCCGCTGCCGCTGATATAGAGGCTGCCGCTCACGCTGTCCTTGGCCTCCCGCACCCGGTCGGCGTCATAGCCGCCGAGCGACCGCGAGTTGGCCCAGACATCCTCGGCGCCCGCGTCGTCCAGCGTCGAGCTGACGACGAGCTTCTCGGTGTCGTTGAAGAAGGGCGCTCCCGGGTCGTCGGAGGACGTGCGCGCCGACCAGGCCGGGGCGAACATCTCGAACGTGCGGCGCCCGAGAAGGATGCGCTCCGACGCGCCCGTGATGCGCGCGAGGTCGTCGCCCATCTCAGGATCGAACCCGTACTCAGCGGTCCAGCTCGGGTCTTCGAAGACGCCGTCGAGGGAGACGAACTCGTGCACTGCGATGCTGCCCATGCGGCCAGCTTAGGGGCCAGCTCAGGCCGTCGCCACCAGCCGGTCGAGGCAGTCGTTCCATCCGGTGATGTGCTCCTGGACGGCGTGCTCGGTGGCGAAACCGTCATGGCGGACGGTGACGCGGGTGCCGTCCGGCTCCGGCGCGAGCTCGATCGTGACGGCCGTCTCGTCGTCGTCGCCGTCCCAGCGCCAGGTCGTAACCAGCAGCCGGCCATCCTCGGCCGCGGTCACCGTGCCGGTGATCCCGAGGTCCGCGACGTCCGAACGGATGCGCAGTGCGCCTCCCGGCGTCGCGTCGATGCGCGCCTGCGGCTGCAGCCGGGGCGGCCAGAACCACGCGGAGAGCTCGACGGGGTCGGCGAACGAGCGCCAGACCCGCTCGGGGGGCGCCTGGACGACCCGCTCGACCGTGAGGCCGGCCATGATCAGGCGTCCTTCCGCAACTGCAGCAGCAGCTCCGGCGCCCTGGCGTCGAGGATGTTGCCGCCGATCCGCACGCCGACGCCCACCAGCACGCCGCCCAGCGCCACGCCGACGACGAGCGCCGCCCAGAGCCAGAGCGCGTCGCCGGTCACCAGCCCGACGATGAACAGGACGATCTCGGGAAGGCACAGCACCGCGATCACGCCCCACGCGGCGAAAGTCGGGCCGAGCAGCGAGATGTTGGCGCCCGGCCGCGACCGGAACGGGTTGTCGCCCGGCTCCGGCACCGGGAACACCAGCCGCGCCGAGGTCACCGCGCACACCGCCGCCCCGGTGAGCAGGATGCCGAGCGAGAGGCCGATCAGACCGGGGAGGATGTGCCAATCGCCGCCCACGGCCGCGCCGAAGAGTGCGATGAGCACGATCGCCGGCACGGCGAACGAGAGCAGCGCCGCCGCCCGGCCCCAGCGGTCCGCGCGACCGGGCACGGCCTTCGCGACGTGCAGCGCGAACGCGGTCGAGTCGTACGAGACGTCGGCGATCATCCCGATGCCGAGCGAGAACGCCACGACCGGGGCCCCGATCAACGGCAGCGCGGACGAGTGATTGAGGCTCGAGTAGAACCAGAACAGCACAGGCATCAGCGGGATCACGAGGAGCTGCCGCAGGTAGCGCGGGTCGCGGAACCAGTACGTCAGGCAGCGGGCCGCGATCGCTCCCGACTGCGTGCCCGGTAGGATGCCGAACCAGCCGAGCTTGCCCTGGGCACGGACGCGCGACGACGCGCGCGCCGGGGTCGTCAGCGACCGGGCGAGCCCCCAGCGCCACACCAGCCACAGCACGACGAACGTCGCGACCGCGATCAGGAACCGCGCCAGCGCTCCGAGCGGGTCGCCCAGCGCGAGCTGCGACGGCACCGCCCAGACGGCGCCGAGCGGCGACCAGGACAGCCCGTCCGCGATGGCGGGCAGCGCGTCGGACGACGAGCGGAGGCCGCGCGTGATGCCGATGACGATCGGCCCGGCGAGGATCAGCGGGATGAGGATGAGCAGCCCGCTGGCCTCCCGGAAGCGCCGGCCGCCGGACAGCCCGCTCGACACCGAGGTGACGGCGCGCGACACGACGACGCAGGTCGCGGCACCGAGCGCGCCCGTCACGAGGGCGACCACCGCGACGCCGGGGAGCCGGAGCCAACTCAGCGAGGTGGCCAGCGACGCGAGCGTGGTCGCCGCACCCGCGACTCCGACGAGCGCGCTCAGCAGCATCCCGAGCATGAGCGGGCGCAGCGGGATCGGGTAGACGGCGAGCTTGGCAGGGTCGAGGGTCTGCTCGATGCCGGAGAGCAGCAGCGGGAAGACCGCCCAGCCGAGCACGGCGGCCGAGCCGCCGATGACGACGACCGTACGAGCCAGCTCGGTCGGCGCGAAGCCCAGCAGCACGAGGCCGCCGAGGATGACCACGAGCGCGACGAGCGCGTACACGCCGCCCAGGATGACCGCGACGAGCTGCGAGGTGCTGCGGCGGAACGAGTTGCGGAGGACGAGCAGGCGCAGCCTTACGAGTGTCGCAACCACTCCGGCCCCTCCCCGACGCGGCGACCGCCGACCAGCTCCACGAAGCGGTCCTCCAGGGTGGAGCCCGCGCGCACCTCGTCGACGGCGCCTGCGACGAGCACGCGGCCGTCGCTGATCACGGCGACGTGGTCGCACATCCGCTCCACCAGGTCCATGACGTGCGACGAGACGATGACGGTGCCGCCGCTCCGGACGTAGCCGTGCAGGATGTCGCGGATGTTCGCCGCGGAGACCGGGTCGACGGACTCGAACGGCTCGTCCAGCACGAGGACGCGCGGCGCGTGCACCATCGCGGCGGCCAGCGCGATCTTCTTCGTCATACCGGCGGAGTAGTCGACCACGAGCGTCCCGCCGGCGGAGGCGAGGTCGAGGAGGTTCAGGAGGTCGTGGGTGCGCTCGATCGCGGTGGGGCGGTCCATGCCGCTCAGGAGGCCGGCGTACTCAACGAGCTGCTCGCCGGTGAGCCGGTCGAACAGCCGGACACCGTCGGAGAGCACCCCGACCAGCGCCTTGCCTGCCAGCGGGTCGCGCCACATGTCGGCGCCGTGGATGAGCACCTGACCGGCGTCGGGCCGCAGCAGGCCGGTGACCATGTTGAGCGTCGTGGTCTTGCCCGCGCCGTTCGGGCCGACCAGCCCGTAGAAGCTGCCGGAGGGCACGTCGAGGTCGATCCCGTCGACCGCCGTCTTCGCCCCGAACCGCTTGTGCAGACCACGGATCGCCACCGCGACCGCATCGTCCTGCGTCATCGAACCTCCCCTGGGCGCTCCCGGAATCCGTCCGACACGCCCACCTCACCCTACGCGCAGCCGCCCACGCACACACCGCCCCCGTCGAGGGGCAGCAGCCCTGGCGCCGAGGGGCACGTAAACGCCCCTAAAACGCACTTTTAGGGGCGTTTACGTGCCCTTCGGCGAGGGTCAGACGCGCTCGAAGACGGCGGCGAGGCCCTGGCCTCCGCCGATGCACATGGTCTCGACCGCGAGCGTGCCGTCGAGGGCCGGGAGCTCATGGGCGAGCGTCGCCAGCATCCGGAGACCGGTGGCGCCGATGGGGTGCCCGATGGAGATGCCGCTGCCGCGCGGGTTGAGCCGCGGGTCCTCCGCGTCGATCCCCCAGTCGGCCAGGCACGCGAGCACCTGCACCGCGAACGCCTCGTTGAGCTCGATCACGTCGATGTCGCCCCAGGCGACGCCGGCGCGCTCGAGCGCTCTGTTCGCCGCCGGGACGGGCGCGACACCGAACACCGCGGGGTCGTTGCCCGCGACCGCCCACGACCGCAGCCGCAGCATCGGCACCAGCCCCAGGGAGGCGGCGCGCTCCGGCGTCGTGACGATCGCGGCGGCCGCCGCGTCGTTCTGGCCGCTGGAGTTGCCGGCGGTGACGGTCGCGGCAGGGTCGCTGCGACCGAGGATCGGGCGCAGGCCGGCCAGCGCCGCCAGCGTCGTGTCGGCGCGGGGATGCTCGTCGCGGTCGACCACGACGTCGCCCTTTCGTCCCGGCACGGTCACGGGGACCAGCTCGGCGTCGAACGCGTGCGACTCCTGCGCGGCGACCGCGCGCTGGTGCGACCGCAGCGCCAGTTCATCCTGCGCTTCACGCGGGATGCCGTACTCGCGGCGCAGCGTCTCCGCCGAGCCGACGTTGCCCTCCGGCGTCGGGAAGTTGCGGCCACCCACCGTCTCGCGGCCGCGCGCGAGAGCGTCGTGCAGCATCAGGCCGCCGGCGGGGAGGCCGCGGCGACCCTGTTCCGTATAGAGAGGAGCGTTCGACATCGACTCGGCGCCGAGCGCGACCAGCACGTCGCTCGCGCCGGTCTGCACCTCCATCGCGGCGTTGATCACGGCCTGGAGACCGGAGCCGCAGCGCCGGTCGAGCTGGTAGCCCGTCGTCGTGACCGGGAAGCCCGCGTTGAGCGCGGCGACGCGACCGAAGGCGGGTGCCTCCATCGTGGGGTAGCCCTGCGAGCCGATCACGCCCTCCACCGCGGCCGGGTCGAGCCCGGTGCGGTCGAGCAGGGCGCGCAGCACGGTCTCGGCGAGCGCGAGCGCGGAGACCGGGGCGAGCGCGCCGCCCATCCGGCCGACCGGCGTGCGCAGCGGCGAGCAGACGACGACCTCGCGCAGCTCAGGCATGCGCCGCCTCCGACCCCGCGGTCACCGCGGCCGGGATGGTCAGCGGGGCGCCCGTGGCGGCCACCACGTCGTCCACGGTCACGCCCGGCGCCACCTCCTGCAGCACCAGGCCGTCGTCGGTCACGTCGATCACGGCGAGGTCGGTGATGATCCGGTCGACGCAGCCGCGCCCGGTCAGCGGGAGGGTGCACTGCTCGACCAGCTTGGCCGAGCCGTCCTTGGCGACGTGCTCCATGACCACGATGACGCGCTCGGCGCCGTTGACGAGGTCCATCGCCCCGCCCATCCCCTTCACCATCTTGCCCGGAACCGCCCAGTTGGCGATGTCGCCGGATGCCGAGACCTGCATGGCCCCGAGGACGGCGGTGGCGATGCGGCCGCCGCGGATCATCCCGAAGCTCGCGGCCGAGTCGAAGTAGCTCGCCCCGGGCCGGACGGTGACCGTCTCCTTGCCCGCGTTGATGAGCTTCGGGTCCTGCTCGCCCTCCCACGGGTAGGGCCCGACGCCCAATATGCCGTTCTCGGAATGCAGTACGACGTGCACGCCCTCCGGCAGGTGGTTGGGGATGAGCGTCGGGAGGCCGATGCCCAGGTTCACGTAGGAGCCGTCCTCCAGTTCGAGGGCGGCGCGGGCGGCCATCTCGTCGCGGGTGCGGGGCATGTCAGTTCCCTTCCGGTCGGGCGCGGACGGTGACCTTCTCGATCGGCAGGTCAGCCGACTGCTCGGCGGTCAGCGCGATCACGCGGTCCACGTAGATGCCGGGCAGGTGGATGTCGTCGGGACCGAGCACGCCCGGCTCGACCAGCTCGTCCACCTCGGCGATGGTGATGCGGCCCGCCATGCCCGCCAGCGGGTTGAAGTTGCGGGTCGACTTCTCGAAGCGCAGGTTGCCGTGCCGGTCGCCGACCGCGGCGCGCACGAGCCCGAAGTCGGTGCGGATGGCGGTCTCCAGCACGTACTCGCGGCTGCGGCCGAACACGTCGAACGGACGCAGCTCCTTCGGCGCGCTCTCCTCCGCCACCGAGCCGTCGGAGGCGTAGCGGATCGGCATGCCGCCGTCAGAGACCGCGGTGCCGGCGCCGGTCGCCGTGTAGAAGGCCGGGATGCCGACGCCGCCCGCGCGCAGCCGCTCGGCCAGCGTGCCCTGCGGGGTGAGCTCGACCGCCACCTCGCCGCCGAGGTACTGGCGGGCGAACTCCTTGTTCTCGCCGATGTAGCTGGCGATCACCCGGCGGATGCGGCCGGCGGCCAGCAGCTCGCCCAGGCCCCAGCCGTCCACCCCGCAGTTGTTCGACACGACCTCCAGGCCGCTGACACCGCGGGCCAGCAGCGCGCGGATCGTCACGATCGGCACCCCGGACAGGCCGAACCCCCCGACCGCGAGCGAGGCGCCGTCCGGGATGTCGGCGACGGCCTCGGCGGCCGACGCGTACGTCTTATCCAATTGTTTCCTCCGTCTGGTCCACATCGGCGAATACGTCGCGCATGATCGCGAGCGCGCCATTGGCGGCGGGCAGCCCCGCGTACAGCGCGGTGTGGTGGATGACCTCCGCGATCTGCGTGCGGGTCAGGCCGTTGCGCAGGGCGGCGCGCACGTGCATGCGCAGCTCGTTCTCGTGGCCGCCGGTGACCAGGCTGGCGAGGGTCGCGATCGAACGCTCCGGCCGGGTGAGCTGCGGCCGGGCCCAGACCTCGCCCCACGCGTAGCGGGTGATGAAGTCCTGGAACTCCGCAGTCTCCGGGGTGATCGCCGCCGTCGCGCGGTCGACATGGGCGTCGCCCAGCACCGCCCTCCGGACGGCCATGCCGCGCTCGAAGGCGGCGACGACGTCGGCCTCTCGGCCCGCGAGCAGCGCCGCCAGCAGGGCGGCGGTCTCGGCCGGGTCCTCGAGCGGGACGAGGTGGGCGGCGTGCGCCAGCTCCACGAATCGCGCGTCGGGGAGTGCCCTGGCGTCCTCCGCCATCAGTGCCGAGGTGGTCACCTGGTCGTGCGCCCCGGCGACGAGGAGCGACGGCACGTGCATGCCCGGGAGGGCGTCGCGGCGGTCGAACCCGCCGAGCGCCTCGCAGCACAGCGCGTACGACTCGTCGTCGACGTCGAGCAGGGTCTTGAGCGCGTGGCCGCCCGGACCGTCGGGGTGCGCGGCCAGGTATCCCTGCGCGAACCAGCGCTGCGCGCTCCCCGCCACCACGGACGCCGTGCCGGAGGCGCGCACCTGCGCGGCGCGGTCGGCCCAGCCCTCCGTCGTGCCGATGCGCGCGCCGGAGCAGAACATCGCCAGGCTGCGCACGCGCTCCGGGGCGGTGAGAGCCACCTCCAGGGCGACCGCTCCGCCGAGCGAGTCGCCTGCGATGTCGAACGCGCCGCCGCCGACCTCGTCCACGAGACCCAGCACCGCCGCCGCGAGCTCGGAGACCGTGAACGGCGCGCGCGTGGCGGGCGACGCGCCGTGACCCGGGAGGTCGATGCGCAGGATCCGCGGGGAGTCAGGCGCGGCGGCCAGGCGCGCCACGACGCCGTCCCACAGCTCGGCGGTCGTGCCGAGGGAGGGCAGCAGCACCAGGAGGCGGGGCGCGGCGGCGGACGGGGAGGCTGCGGTCATCGAGCCGCGCAGTCGCGGGATGGTCATGAGTCCGCCTCTCGGTCTGGTTCGGCATGGGCACGGTAGCGCGCGACGGCGGCGTCCACGACGGCGCCCGCGGCGGCCAGGTCGGCGGCGTCTGCCGTGACCGGCGAGGATGTCAGGACGGTGTCCGCCACCACTAGGTCCGCGACCGCGTGCGCGAGCACCTCCGCACTCTCGGCCGCGAGGCGCAGCAGCCCGCGCCAGGCCTGCCATTCGGCGTGCCACTCCCCCGCCGGCCGCGCGTCCGAGCTGAGCGCCGCGGTGTGCACCGTGGCGAGGAGTCCGGGGGCGCGGAGGCCGTTCGCGGTGAGCAGCACGGCGTCGACCGGGTTCTGCTTGTGCGGCATCGCGGACGAGCCGCCGCCGGTGGCGGGCAGGAGCACGCCGTCGCGCGCCGCCAGGCCGAGGTCGCGGCCGATCCGGCCGGCCACCGCGGCGACCCGCGCCGCGGCGTCCACGATCGCCAGCACCGGGCCACGATCGGTGTGCCAGGCCCGGCCGGGGTCGCTCAGCCCGAGGCGGGAGGCGACGCCGGCGCGGAGGGTCTGCGGTGCGTCGGCGCTAGCGGCGAGCCGCGCGAAGGCCGCGCCCGTGCCCACGGCCCCGCCGAGCTGGACGGGGTAGTCGAGCCGGTCGAGGACCTCCAGCGCCGACACCACGGCGTCCAGCCAGGAGGCCAGGGACGCGCCGAGCGTCGTCGGCTCGGCCTGTTGCGTCAGGGTGCGCGCCAGCAGCGGCGTCGCGCGCGAGCGGATCGCACGGGCCGCGAGTTCCGCGGCTGCGACGGCGAGGGCGTCCCGCGCGCGCACCAGGGACTCCCGGGACACCAGCACGAGCGCCGAGTCCACGATGTCCTGACTGGTCGCGCCGCGATGCACCCGGCCCGCGTGCGCCCCCGCCTGCGTGCGGAGCTGCTCGATGAGCGCGATGACCGGCACTCCGGCCTCCCGTGCACCCGCCACCAGCCGCTCCCGGTCGATCGCGGCGGCGTCGAACGCGAGCGGCTCGTATCCGGGGCCCGCAGCCGAGCCTTCGAGCTCGTCCCAGGCTCCGGCCAGGGCCTCCTCGACCGCGATCATGGCAGCCAGCACACGATCGTCGCCGGCCGGAACACCCACTGCACCGGCCGGCTCGAGGAGACCCCAGTCGAAGGGTTCAGCCACGCCCGTCCCCCACGAAGTCGAGGAAGACGGTCTCGTCGTCGCCCTGGAGGCGGATGTCGAAGCGGTAGCTGCTCTCGCCGTCCGGGGTGGCGAGCAGCGTGCTCCGCCGTTCCTCCGGAACGGTCGCCAGGAACGGGTCGCCGTCTTCGAGGTAGGCGCGCGTGAAGAGGTGGTGCAGGAGACCGCGCGCGAACACGGTCACCAGCAGGTACGGGGCACGGCCCGGCGCCGGCGCGCCAGGGCGGACCGTCGTGAACGAGTAGTGGCCCGCCCGGTCGACGGCGGCACGCCCGAAGCCGGTGATGGTGTGCCCGTCGCGCTGGAGGCTGCCCTGCCGGGAGATCGGAGCGCCGTCGGCGTCGGCGCCCCAGACCTCGATGATTGCGTCGGGGACCGGCACGCCGTCGCCGTCGAAGACGGTGCCGTGCAGGCGGATCGCACCGTCCTGCCACGGCGGAGCGACCTCCGGCCCGCCGTCGTACGGCAGCGCGTAGCCGAAGAACGGCCCGACCGTCTGCGACGGGGTCTGCAGGTACTGCTCGTGCTCGTTCGTCTCAGGCATGGTCGCCCTCCTCCGGCTCCATCCAGGTCGCGTTGCCGCCGGTGAGGACGATGTCCCACCGGTAGCCGAGCGCCCACTCCGGCTCGCTCACGTCGTGATCGTACGTGGCGATCAGCCGTTGGCGCGCGGCCGGGTCGGCGATCGACTGATAGATCGGGTCGAGCGCGAACAGCGGGTCGCTCGGGAAGTACATCTGCGTCACGAGCCGCTGCGTGAACGCCGACCCGAACAGCGAGAAGTGGATGTGCGCCGGCCGCCAGGCGTTGCGGTGGTTCCGCCACGGATAGGGACCGGGCTTGATCGTGACGAACCGATACGAGCCGTCCTCGCCCGTGATCGCGCGGCCCACCCCGGTGAAGTTGGGGTCGAGCGGCGCGGGATGCTGGTCGCGCTTGTGGACGTAGCGGCCGGAGGAGTTCGCCTGCCAGACCTCCACGAGCTGGTTGCGCACGGGCCGCCCCTCGCCGTCGAGCACGCGCCCGGTCACGATGATGCGCTCGCCGAGCGGCTCTCCGCTGTGCTGGATGGTGAGGTCGCTCTCCTCCGCCGCGACGTCGGTGTGGCCGAACGCCGGCGAGACGAGCTCGATCTCCTCCGGGTCGGCCCGCACCAGCTCGTGGGTGGGGTGGCGCAGCCGCGAGCTGCGGTACGGCCCGAAGTCGCGCAGCGGGTGCGCGGGCAGCGGCCCGGCGGCCGCCGCAGCCGCGTGCGCGGCGGCGATCTCCGCGTTGATCTGGTCCTGCTCTTCGTTCATGACATGCCTCAGAAGGGGAGTCCCGCGTACTGCTCGGCGAGGGCCGCCTGCGCGTGACGCGATCCGGTGGTGTACTCCAGCTGGCCGAGCTGGCTGCGGTAACGGAAGGCGCGGGCCGCCTCGTCGGGGACCTCCCGGTGGACGTGCAGCATCTCCGTCATCCACTGGGAGAACTGCTGCACCTTCCACTGCCGGGCGACGGCGGCGCCGCTGTAGCGCTTCAGGAGGGTGTCGTCGCCGCCGAAGTGAGCGGCGAGCGAGCGGCCGAGCAGGGCGACGTCGGCGATGGCCGAGTTGAGGCCCTTCGCGCCGGTCGGCGGGACGATGTGACCGGCGTCGCCGGCGAGGAAGAGGCGTCCGTGCTCCAGCGTGGAGGCGACGAAGCTGCGCATCGGCGTGATCGACTTCTCGGTGATCGTCCCCTCTTTCAGCGTCCAGCCGGGGACGCCGAGACGCGTCTGAAGCGCCTCCCAGATCCGCTCGTCCGACCAGTCGTCGACCGACTCGCCCGGATCGACCTGGAGGTAGAGCCGGGAGACCTCCAGCGAGCGCATCGAGTGCATCGCGAAGCCGTCAGGGTGCAGCGCGTAGATGAGGTCGTCGGTGGAGGGCGCGACGTCGGCGAGGATGCCGAGCCAGGCGTAGGGGTAGCTGCGCTCGAGGGCCTGGATGCCCGGGATCGCCGGGCGGCAGACGCCGTGGTACCCGTCGGCGCCGACGACGACGTCGCAGTCGATACGCTCGTCGCCGCCGGTGGTGACGTACGGCGCATCCGTGTCGACGGCGTGCGGCGCCACGCCCTCCACCTCGAACCGGACGTCGGAGCCGAGGCGGTCGTGCTCGGCGAGCAGGTGCCGCACGAGCGCCTGCTGGCCGTACACCGTGACGGTGCGGCCGACGAGGTCGTCGAAGTCGAGGTGGTGGCGCTCGCCCTCGTACTGCAGGTAGATGCCGTGGTGCGTCAGCCCGCGGGCGGCGAGGTCGGCGTCGAGTCCGAGGTCGCGCAGCACGTCGACCGAGCCCTGCTCCAGGACGCCGGCGCGCACCCGGCCGAGCACGTACTCCCGGCTCTTCTGCTCGAGGATGACGAAATCGATCCCCGCTCGCCGAAGGATGTGCCCGAGCAGGAGTCCGGCGGGCCCGGCCCCGATGATGGCGACCTGGGTGCGCATTGTTCCGCCTTTCGCTTCGGTGGGAAGGTCGTCCCATCCTGTGCGAATCCGGTGGGCGCCCGACCGATGTTTCCGCTCAGCGGAAGAGTTTCCTCCGGAGGATCACCTGTGCGGCTCCTCGTAGTCGAGCCCGAGGACCCCGGAGATGCCGCGCGCGGCCATCCGGACGCCCAGCGTGAACTGTGGCTCGGCCTCCCGCTCGGCGTGGGCGATGATCGAGACCGCGGCCACGACCTCGCCCGTGGCGTCCCGCACCGGCGCGGCGACGGAGAAGGCGCCCTGAGTGAGCTCCTCGACCGAGTGGGAGACCCCGGTCGCGCGGATGCCGGCCAGCCGCGCGCGCAGTTCCTTCTCGCCGGTGAGCGTGTTGGGCTGGAACTTGCGCGGGTGGTCGGCGAGCACCTCCGCGAGCGTGCCCTCCGGCGCGTAGGCGAGCAGCACCAGCCCGACGCCGGTGGCGTGGAGCGGGAGCCGCGACCCGACGTCGCTGATGACGCGCACCGCGCCGGGGCCGGACAGCCGCTCCAGGTAGACCGCGCCCAGGCCGTCGCGCACGGCGAGGTGCACGTGCTCGCCCGTCGACTCCAGGAGGTCGTCGAGGTAGGGCCGCGCGGCCTGCCTGAGGCGGCGGGCGGTCGGCTGCCTGACACCCAGCCGCCAGAGCTTGATGCCGACGCGGTAGCGGCCGTCCTCCCCGCGGACCAGACCGCCCCACGAGACCCACTCGGCCAGGAGCCGGTGCGTGGTCGACACCGGGAGGCCGGCGCGGCGGGCGATCTCGCTGAGAGTCAGCTCGTCGCCGCGCTCGAAGGCGTCGGCGATCGCGAAGACGCGTTCCGCAACGCTGCGGTCGTCCTGAGCTCCACCGGCCATGCGGTCAGCTTAGGACCGCCGCCGCGGGCAGGTCGGAGCGCGCCCTGACCTCGGCGCGGGCTCGGCGGCACGCCTGCTGCTCACCCAGTCCGGGTTCGACCTCGACGATCCCGTCCGGAAGCAAGAACTGTCCAGCTTGTCCTCGTAGGCCTCTTTCGCGGGACGTAGCTGGGTTTAGATGGGTTTATTGGAATCCAATAAGAGTCCTAAAGTCCCAAAGAGCGGATGTTCGACTAATCACGACTCCGCCGCGCGACGGTACACGTTGATCACGATGCCGGAGGCCGTCGAGCGCGACTCCACGAGCGCGAAGCGGGTGTAGGGGAAGCCGTCGCCGAACAGCTTCTTGCCGACGCCGAGCACGAGCGGGTGCACCAGCAGCCGGTACTCGTCGATCTGGTCGTGCTCGGCGAGCGTGCGGATCAGCTCCGTGCTGCCCCACACCCGGATCTCGCCGCCCGGCTCGCCGCGCAGCCGCTCCACGGCGCCCACCACGTCCGGGCCGAGCAGGTACGAGTTCGTCCAGCCGACCTCCGTCAGCGAGCGCGAGGCGACGTACTTGGGGATGCGGTTGTACCGCCGGGTGAGCTCCCCCTGGAATCCTTCGGCGTCCTCCGGCCAGACTCCCCACGAGCCCGCGAACAGCTCGTACGTCCTCCGGCCGAGCAGCAGCGCCTCGGTTCTCTTCTCCCACTCCGCGACGGTGCCGTCGTCGTCGTAGTCGAACTGCCAGCCGCCGTGCTGGAAACCTCCCTCCGTGTCCTCCTCGGGGCCACCCGGCCCCTGGACGACGCCGTCGAGGGTGACGAACGACTGAACCACGATCGAAGACATGCCGGCTCCTCCTGTCGGTGAGGGTGTCGTACCCCGTCTACACCCCCTGGAGGGCGGAGGCAACAGGCGGCGTCGAGGCGATCAGTGCGCGTAGACGCTGCGGCGATGACCGACGCGGAAGACGGTCACCAGGACCGTGTCGTCGACGACTTCGTAGAGGACGCGATAGTCGCCCACTCGCAGCCGCCAGGCGTCGGTGAACCCGACCAGCCGACGCGCTCCGCCGGGCCGCGGATCGGACTCGAGCCGCGCGACGGCCGCGAGCACGCGGTTTCGCGCCGTGGGGTCGAGCTTGCGGAGCTCCCGAGCCGAGGCCGCGGTGAACTCGACGGTGAACGTCACCCCTCGAACTCGGCCCGGAGGTCGCTGAGCGAGATGCGCTCGCCGGTGTCGGCGCGCTTGGCGGCGCGCAGCTCGCGCCGGTCGCGCTCCAGTTCGAGCTGCTCGAGCAGTTCGAGGTCTTCGACGCTGATCATGACGGCGGCGAGCTTGCCGTGCCGAGTGATCCCCAGCCGCTCGTGACCGTACTCGGCGCGACCGACGGCGGCGGCGAGATCCTGACGGAGGTCGCGCGCACTGATCGAAGCATCGAGAAGGGCCATACGGACATGGTAGCCCATCCATGCGTGCACAATTGCAATTATATGCATTGTGTACTTTTTGTACCTTTTCGAGACCAACCGTTCGATGACCGCGTCCATCCGTTCGGTCGATCCGCCACCCGGAGCCTCCCAGCGAGGCTGGACCCATGACCGAGACCACCACCTCCCCCGCCGCCGCGCTCGCCACGGCCCGCCGCGCGGCCCTCCGCCCGGTGCTCGTCCTCCTGAGCTGCTTCGTCGCGCTCAGCGCCGCACTGCTCGGCTTCCTCACGGTGCTCGCCGCCGTCGGCATCGGCGCGGACATCGCCATCTGGATCCGCGGCTCGTTCGTCCTCGCGAGCGCCGTGCTGCTGCTCGTCTTCGCCGTCTCCGCCGCCCGCGGCTCCCGCAGCGCACTGCTGCGGCTGCGGATCATCTCGCCGATCGTGCTGACCGCGATCGTCGTCATCGTGTCCATCCCCGGCTTCCTGCCGGACTGGGTGCGACTCGAGCAGGCCGTCTGCGGCGCGCTCGTCCTGCCGGTCGCCATCATCGTCAACCTGCCGCGGACGCGAGCACTGTTCCCTGCGGAAACCGCGAACGCGTAGGGTCTGAACGTGATCGATTCGCGCTGGAGGACTGTCCTCACGGTCACGCCGTACGTGGTGCTGGCGGTTCTGGTCGCCTTCACGCTCGGAGTGCGGTGGGGCGACTGGGCGGCACTCGCACCGACGCTCGTCCTCTCTGCGGTGACGGTCGCGTGGATCATCGCCATGCGGCGGCTGCCGTCCCGGGTCCGTGAACGGCCGCTCGTCGTCGCCGTGTTCATGACCGGACTCATCGCGCTCAACCTGGCGCTGGTGCTCCAGGAGAGCTGGTTCGGGTTCCTGACGATCGCCACCTTCACCTTCGCGTACTCGATCGTGCCGTGGCCGTGGGAGCTGCTGGCGGTCGGCGCGACCGCCGTCGTCGCGGGGCTCGCACAGAGCTCCACCCTGCGCTTCGACCTCGCCGGGATCGTCGGGATGACCGGGATCCTGCTGCTCAATGTCGTCGCAATGTGCGGTCTGTCCTGGTCGTTGCGGCTCGCCGAACGCCAGGTGAACCTGACCGCGACGGAGGTCGAGCGGTCGCGGCTCGCGCGCGAGATCCACGACACGCTCGCCCAGGGCTTCGCAGGGATCGTGACCCAGCTCCAGGCGGCGGAGCAGGCACCGGACGACGCCGGCCGCACGCGGCACACGGACGCCGCCCTCGCGCTCGCCCGGGACGGCCTGGCCGAGGCGCGCCGCTCGGTCCGTGCCCTCCGGCCCGCGGCCCTCGACACGATGCGGCTGCCGGAGGCGATCGGGCAGCTCGCGCGCACCTGGTCCGAGCGCACCGGCATCCCGGCCGACGTCACGACGACCGGCGACGCGAGCGCTCTGTCCACCGACGTGGAGGTCGCGCTGCTCCGGACCGCGCAGGAGGCCCTCGCCAACGTCGAGCGGCACGCCGGCGCGCACCGCGTGCGACTGACGCTCCGGACGGACGGCACGGGAACCCGGCTGGAGGTCCGCGACGACGGCCGCGGCTTCGACCCGGCCACGCGCACCGTCGGCCCCGACCGGGCGGAGGACGGCGGCTACGGCCTCCTCGCCATGCGCGAGCGCATCGAGTCGGTCGCGGGCGGCCTGGTCGTGGAGTCGCGGCCGGGCCACGGCACGTCGATCCGCGCGGAGGTGCCCGCGTGAGCGCCCCCGTGCGGCTGCTGGTCGTGGACGACCACCCCGTCGTCCGCGACGGCATCGTCGGCATGGTGGCCTCCGATCCGGACGTGGAGGTCGTAGGCGAGGCGTCCGACGGAGCCGAGGCGGTGCGGCTCGCCCGCGTGCTCCTCCCGGACGTGGTGCTCATGGACCTGCGGATGCGCGGCATGGATGGCGTCGCCGCGATCCGCGAGCTGACCAGGCTCGGCCTGCCGTGCCGCGTGGTGGTCCTCACGACCTTCGACGGCGACTCGGACGTGCTGCCCGCGATCGAGGCCGGCGCGACCGGCTACCTGCTCAAGGACGCGCCGCGGGAAGACCTCCTGCGCGCGATCCGCGCCGCGGCGGTCGGGGACGCGGTGCTCGCGCCGTCCGTCGCGTCCCGGCTGGTCGGCCGGGTGCGGACGCCGGAGGCGAACCTGCTGTCACCTCGCGAACTGGAGGTGCTGGCCCTCGTCGCCGACGGCGCGACGAACCGCGTCGCCGGGGAGCGCCTGCACCTCAGCGAGGCGACGGTGAAGACGCACCTGCTCAGCATCTACGCGAAGCTCGGGGTCGGCGACCGGGCCGCGGCCGTGGCGGAGGGGTTCCGGCGGGGACTGCTCGACCTCTAGGCAGGCCAGCTCTTGGCCCGTAGGGGTTCTGCCGTCGCGCCGAAACGGGTAGGACAGGAGGCATGGACATCGTGCTGGCGGTCCTCGAGCGCGGCGACATCGCGTACGAGATCGAGTTCGAGCGCACGAGCGAGCCCCCGTTCGAGCTGCGCGTGCCCTCCCACATCGGGGGCGCGGCGGTGGTCGACGTGTTCGACCTGGTCGACGCGAGCGAGTGGCCGGTGCTGCTGCGCTACGCGTTCTCGGAGTGCGTGCCGGCCGTCATGGGCTCGCCGGACGACCTCAACGCGGAAGACCTGGGCGGGGTGGACCTCTGAGCGGGCGCCCGGACCGCCCGACTCAGAACAGGAACAACTGCCCCATCACGAGCACCAGGATGAGGAACACGACGACCACGCCGCCGATGATGACGAGCGTCCGCCCCGACATCCTCGCGATCCCGAACCCCACGATGAAGGGCAGCGCCAGGCATCCGATCGCGATGATCCACCAGAACGCCTGAAAGCCGGCCTGCGACGCGGACGCCAGCCGCTCCCCGAACAGCTTCTGCGTCGCCGGATGCGTGGCGAAGGCAATGCTTGCCGACAAGGGATAGGCGATCAGGACCGCCGTGATCAGTCCGGCGAACGCGCCCCACATCCCGCGATGGGCACCGAGGTGCAGCGTCTCCTCCTGATGCGGCGCCTGCCTGCTCTTCGTGCTCATGGCGCACATGATAGCCAGCGGGTCGGTGCGCGGGGCAGCCCCGTCCTGCGGCACTCCCGCGGCCGGGCCCGCCGCGCCGAAACAGGGTCAACTGTACGGTCTACTCTGCGGTTACTCTGGAGGGGTCACCGGCGCAGCGCACGCAGTTAGGGGGCGTCTCGGACGCGCCGGTGTCTTACCCGAATGTCGTGTGGGAGTGGGGGGTATCCGCTCCCATACGGCCGGGGGATCAGGCGAGCGCGGAATCGGTTTTGGCCGAAAGCGGAACAGAAGACGAAGGGTCCTCTGCCAAGCCGCCGAGGGACGCCTCGTCGGTCCCGAGAAGGAGCAGCAGGGCGTCCTGCACGTCCGCGACGCGGTCACGGCCCACGAGGGATTCCCACTGCGCCCGGAGCTCGTCGAACACCGCTTCGCCCTCACGCATGAGTGCGTGCCCGCGATCGGTCACCATCAGGCGTGCTCTTCGCCCGTCGTGCGGATCAGGGCTACGGAGAACGTAGGCGCTCTCCTCGAGGAACGCGACCGTCTTCGCTGCCGCTTGCTTCGAGACCGACGTGCGACGCCCCACCTCGGAGACCGATCCTGCTCCCGCCGCGACAGCACGCAGCGCGAAATCATGCGAGGGTCGCACCCCCGCGTACCCCCGCGCGGCAAGCCGGGCCGTCGCCTCTTCGGCCATGAATCGGAACCCGCCGAGGAGCAGCAACGCCAGGTCGGCACCACTTCGGGACATGTGCCGATCTTAGCAACGCCGAATATATCGACAACCTAGTTGTTTATCCGATCACCGTGTGACAACCTGGTTGTCTATCTACTCGAGGTTCGCCAGGAGGCGCTCATGAAACCCGACCAGGCAACCATCCCCGGCGCCCGGCACGAAACTGCAGCAGTGAACGGCACACGACTGCACTACGTCACCGCCGGGAACCAAGGCGCGCCCGTCCTCCTTGTCCACGGATTCCCGGAAACGTGGTGGGCCTTCCACAAGCTCGTCCCGCTTCTCGCCGCCAGTCACCGCGTCTACGCGGTCGACCTCCGCGGCTTCGGCGACTCTGACGCCGCCGACGAGAACTACTCGGGTGCGGTCGCCGCCGAGGATCTCCACGCGCTGATCGAGCACCTCTCCATCGGCCCGATTCATGTGGTGGGGCAGGACATCAGCGGTGGTGTGGTTTATCGACTCGCCGCCACCCACCCAGAGGACGTCGCCACTCTCACCGCGATCGAGTCGAGCCTGGCAGGCTTCGGCGCTGAAGGACTTGCAGATGTCACGCACGGCGGTGTCTGGTACATCGGCGCCCTGGCATCCCCCGGTGTCGCCGGTCTGTTGTTCGAGAAGGAAGCCCGCGCGTTCGTCGGGGAGTACCTGTACCCCCTTTACGGAGTCCCTCCTACGGCAGTCAGCCCTGCGGACGTCACCGAGTTCGCCCGCGCCTACGGCAGGCCCGGCGGATTCTCGGGTGCCGTGGGCCTCTACCGCGGCATGCTCACGGAAGGCCAAGAGCTGCGCAACCTCGCACAAGACGTGCCGCTGCGGGCGCCCGTGACGACCGTCGGCTCTCGGGGCGGTGGATTCACCCACGAAGCGTTCCGCGGCGTCACTACGCAGGAAGCGACCGCCATCCAGCTAGAAGGGGTCGGCCACTATGTCGCGCAAGAGGCTCCGCAGCCACTCGCGGACATACTCATCGAGGCATTCGCCACCAGCGCTCCTTGACGGCTGAAGATCGGAGACAACGATTCGGGGATTCACCTCGCGACCGCAGGGTCGGCTTCCACTGCCATCATTCCTGTGCGGGTAGGGTCAGGCCAGGGATACACCACGACGATCGGAGTGGCATGCGCCTAGGACGGATCACGGTCGCTGCGCTCTCGATTGTCGGTAGCTGTCTGGTGTTGACCGGCTGCGGTGACGACGGCACCTGGGACACTCCACGCACTCCGACAATCGGTCTCACAGTGGCAGCCGGTTGCCCTGCAGCCGTGACAAGTGCCCGGGATGTGGCCAACGCCGACCCGGGCGACTCACGTCTCTTACCGGCCGGTACATGGCCGGATGCGGTACTCGTCTGTGCGTACAGCGGGCCACTCAACCCGTCGAGCAAGCACCTGGCGATGACACTGGATGCCAGCAAGGCACGACGGATCGCAGCCACCCTTCAGCGCCTTTCCGTCGCGCAGCCCACAGGCACGGTCAACTGCCCCGACGACACGGGCGCGTTCGCCATCCTCGCCTTCTCCTACCCGCACCATTCCGACGTCAGCCTCTGGTGGAACACGACGGGATGCCAGTCGATCGACAACGGCAGGATCGGGGCATCACAGATTGCCTCGCGTAGTTTCAGCGACTTCCAGAACACATTCGACAGCGCAGCAGAACTTCCGGAAGGGCCCGTCCTGCCCGAGATGCGCTAACTGGGTCCAGCCGAGACCGGCTTCCAAACACCCCGCCACGACGTTCACGAGCGCGCGCTCAGGATCCGCTGGTCTGATGTCGACATCACCGCTGAAGTGAAAGCAGGAGTTCGGCGCATCCGGTCAATCAGGCTTCGACGACGCCGGCTTCGCTCATCACCCCAAAGCAAAAACCCCGCTGTTCCGGCATATTGCCTGTTCAGCGGGGCTTTCTCTACTGTCTCAACCAGTGTGCGCCACGAGGGATTCGAACCCCCAACCTTCTGATCCGTAGTCAGATGCTCTATCCGTTGAGCTAGTGGCGCATGACCCGACCGCGTTCTCCGCGCGGGCCTGTTAGAGCTTACATGACGGTCTCGCAGACCGCCAATCAGGTCAGGCGAACACCTCGTCCAGGAAGCACACCAGCGCCCGCCAGCTCCGCGCGTCGGCCAGCGGGCGGTAGCGGTCGCCGCCCGGGATCGTGAACGCGTGCGGCGCTCCCGAGTACGTCGTGAGCTGCCAGTCGACGTGCGGCGCGGCGCGCAGCTCGTCCTGGAAGGCGGCGACCGCCGTGTCGGGGACGACGGGGTCCGCGCCTCCGTTCAGCACCAGCAGCGAGGCCGCGATCGCCGCCGCGTCGGACGGGTCGTGGGCGATCAGGCCGCCGTGGAACGACACCACCCCGCGGGCCGGCGCACCCGTGCGGGCGAACTCCAGGGCGGCCGTCCCGCCGAAGCAGTAGCCGATGACCGCGAGCCGGGCGGGGTCGACCGCGGGGTGCTGCTGCAGCCAGCTGAAACCGGCCGCCACGCGGGAGCGGAGCAGCGGGAGGTCCCGGTAGTACTGTCCCGCGACCGCCGTCGCCTCCTCGCCGCTGGGCCGCACGTCGGCGCCGTACAGGTCTGCGGCGAACGCGACGTAGCCGCGGCGGGCCAGCATCTGCGCGCGCATCCGCACGTTGTCGCCGACGCCGTGCCAGTCGTGGAGGATCAGCACAGCCGGGCGGCGGTCGTCGGCCTGCACGTCCCTGGCGAGGTAACCCTCCAGCGGGAGGCCCTCGTGCTCGTACGGGACGACCTCCGCGTCGATCACGGAGTGCTCGCCGATCGGGACCTGCTCGAGCAGGGCCTGGTGGGCTGGGGACAGAGCGGGCGACGGGGTGTCGGTCGGCACGGGTGCGGCTCCAGGTTCGGTGCGCGACGCGGGCGACGGTCGTCGCACGCGGCCTGGCCTGCTGTGGCTGGATCGCGGAGTGCGCGCGGGCCCGAACGGTGCGGGTCGGGTCCCACCTCGTTCACGATACCTCTCCTGACGGGGAGGCGCGACGGACGTACGATGGGCGCATGTCCACGGAGTTCAGCAACGAGACGGACGCGAACCGCTACGCCATGCGGATCGACGGCGAGCTCGTCGGCGTCCTCGACTACAGCGTGCTCGGCGCGTCCGTCTCGCTGACCAGGGCGTTCACGGTCCCCGCGCACCGCGGCCACGGCTACGCGGCCGACCTGGTCGCCTACGCGGTCGACGACATCGAGCGCACCTCCGACCGGAGGATCGTGCCGATGTGCTGGTACGTGGCGGAGTGGTTCGACGCGCACCCCGAGCGCGCGGGGCTGCTGCAGCGCCGCGCCGGCTGACGGCGATGGGAGGCCGGGCGGAGCGCCCCGTGGAACGCATGGCGGCGCGCGTGGTCCGCTTCGGCGACCCGTCCGCGATCGCGATCGCCCGCGAGACGCTGCGCCCGCCGCGCGGCAACGAGGTCCTCGTCCGCGTCACGCACGCGGCGCTCGGGTCGACGGACGTGCTGGCCCGGCGCGGCGGCTACGCGCTCCAACCGGTGCCGGGTTTCGTCCCCGGCTACGACTTCGTCGGCGTGCTGGAGACGGAGTCCGCGGTGTCGGCGGCGCTCGGCCTCCGCACCGGCGCGCGCGTCGCCGGGGTGCTCCCGCGGATGGGCGCCCACGCGACCCGGCTCGTGGTGTCGCCGACCTTCCTGGTCGCCGTCCCGGACGCTCTGACCTCGGAGGCTGCCGCCGTCCTCCCCCTTAACGGCGTGACCGCCGCGCTCGCCCTCCGGTACGCCGGGCCTGCGCGAAGCGTCCTCATCCAGGGCATCACCGGCGCTGTCGGGTCGCTCGCCGCCCAGCTCGCGCTGCGCGACGGACGGACGGTGCTCGGCACGGGGACGACGCCACCGCCCGGCCTTTCCGCGCCCGACGTGACCCTCGTCGACTACCGCGACCCCGGCTGGCCCGCGTCGGTCCGCGAGCAGACCGGGGGCGGTGTGGAGGCAGCGATCGACCACACCGGTTCGCCGCTGGTGCGCGAGGCGGTCGCCCCGTCCGGGGTCGTCGTCCGCACAGCGTTCGCGGGGCGTTTGGGCCACGAGCGGGAAGACGCGGTGCGCGGGTCCGCGACGGCCGTGCTGCGGCGGTTCGGGCACCCGCGGGAGGTCGTGTGCTCGGTCCCGTTCTGGGTGCTGCGGAAGCGGCCCGAGTACCGGCGGATGCTGACGGGACTGCTCGCGGATGTGGCGGAGGGGCGGCTGCGGACGTTCGAGCCGGAGGTGATCGAGTTCGACGCGGTGTGGGCGGCGCACCGGGCGGCGGATGCGCGAGCCGTGGGGCGGACGGTCGTGCTGGGGATGTGAGTCGGCGGGCCGCCGGCCGTTGTCGCCAGTCGCGGCCCGCCTCACTAATCAAGAGCTTCCCACGTTGCGGCCATGACGCGCACACCGCAACGCACTCTGCTCGAACGAGCAGACGACGGCTCACCCCACTTCGTACGTCAGGTGCGTCGCCGTCGTGGTGACCACGACCTCCCGCTGCGCGAGCTCGCGCGGCCTCGACCCGGTGAACAGTGGCGTGCCCGCGCCGAGGATGATCGGTGACAGGTGCAGGACGAGCGTGTCGACCAGGCCCGCGGCGAGCGCCGAGCCGATGAGGCCGCCGCCGCCCATGAGGATCGCGTCCAGGTCGGCTCCGCGCTCCGCGGAGACCGCTTCTGCGCGCGAGCGGGCGGCGGCGACGGCGTCCTCCAGACCGGTGGTCACGAACGTCCAGTCCAGGCCGGTGAGGCGCACCGTCGACGGAGGCGAGCTCGTGACCACCAGGAAGTCCGGCTTGCCGACCTCCGCGGCGCCGTAGCCGATGTCGTCGCTCCAGCCTCCCGGGGCGTCCACGATGTCGAAGAGGTTGCGGCCCATCACCACGGCGCCCGAGCGCTCCGTCGCCGCGGCGAGGATGCGCTTGTCGTCGGGGTCGTCGGAGAACACCCAGCGGTGCAGCGGCTCTCCCCCGGTGCCGAGCCCGTTGCCGGGGCCGGCGTCGGGCCCGGTGACGTAACCGTCCAGCGAGACGGTGATGTCGGCGACGACCCTGGTCATCGCGATCAGCCCCGCGCCAGCAACTCGTCGAGCTTCTCGTAGCCCTCACACATCCCGTACTCCATGCCCGAGGCGACCATCGCCTCCAGCGCCTCCTTGGACGGGAACACCGAGTGGCCCGCGAGCCGGGTGCGGCCGCCGGGGAGCGGCTCGAAGCGCAGGAGGTCGAGGCTCACCTGGTCGGGTGCGCCGAGGAACTCGAACGTCTGGATGATCAGCTCGTTCTCGACGACCGTGTGGATGACGCCGCGGAAGGCGTAAACGGCGCCGCCGGCGTCCTTCTGCTCGAAGGCGTAGCCCCCTCCGGTACGGAAATCCCAGTGGGTGATCGTGTTGTCGAGCCTTCGGGGGCCGATCCACTGCACGTACAGCTCGGGGTCGGCGTGGGCGCGGAAGACCTCCTCGACGGGAGCCTCGAACTCCCGCGTGATGTCCGCGTACGAGGTGCCGGGTACGGCATCGATGACGACAGGGTTGGTCATGATTCCTTCTCCTTGATTCGCTTGCTCTGTTCTGGTGAGGATGCCGGAGGCGCGGCGAGCAGGGCGTCGAGCCTGCGGTACTGCTGCTCGGCCTCCAGGCGGTACCGATCGATCCATGAGGTCAGGCGCTCCAGCGCGGCGGCGTCGAGGTGCACGGGGCGGCGCTGCGCCTCGCGGGTGCGCCACACGAGCCCGGCGGCCTCGAGCACGCTGATGTGCTTGGACACCGCCTGCAGGGTGATCTCGAACGGCTCGGCCAGCTCGTTGACCGTCGCCGGCCCGCGGCTGAGCCGCGCGACCATCGCGCGCCGCACCGGGTCGGACAGGGCCGCGAAGGCCCGGTCGAGCTGGTCATCCGTCATTATCAACCTTTCCTTTTATCAATCGATCGATTGATAAAAGGATAAGGCGAATGGCGAGAGACGTCAAGCCTTCTGCCCCGGCTCAGGACGGCAGCGAGACGCTCTCGACACCGGGCACGTCGCCCGTGTAATCCCGGAGGCGCTCCAGTGCGTCGGTCGTCGCCGACGAGTGGCCGCCGACCACGACGACCCGGCCGCCCGACGCGACGGCGGCGACCAGGCCGGCCTCGGCGTCCTCGAACGCGACGCACCGCCCAATCGGCACACCGAGACGCTCGGCGGCGAGCAGGAAGCCCTGCGGGTCGGGCTTGCAGCGCGACACATCCTCGGCGGCCACCAGCACGGCGGGGATGGGGACGCCCGCCGCCTCCAGTCGCACGACGGCGAGCTCGCGTGGCGCGCTCGTGACGATCGCGACCGGCACGCCCGCCTCGGCGAGCGCCGCCAGCAGCGCGGCCGCTCCCGGCACCTCCACGATGCCGTCGGTGCGCGCCAGCTCTTCGGCGACGAGCCCGGCGACCAGTTCGGTCCGCTGCTCAGCAGAGAGCTCCGGCAGGAAGTGCGCGACCGTGTCGACGGCCTGCCTGCCGTGCGCGAACGCGAGGATCTCCGCGGGGTCGAGGCCCTGACGCCGGCCGAACTCGCTCCAGACGGCTTCGACCACGGCGTGCGAGTCGACGAGCGTGCCGTCCATGTCGAAGAGAAATCCGGATGCGCTGATCTCCATCGGACCAGCCTAGGCGGCGCCCACGGCGGTAGGCCGCGGGCGCCGACGATCAGCGTCCGGTCGTGCGCGCGTCCTGCGCTGCGCGCAGGTCGGCCAGTCCGCGCTCGGTCTCGCGGGTGACGCGGCCGCCACGTGCGGCGACCGCCGCGGGGAGCCAGTCGCTCAGCACGAAGCGGCGACGGCGCGGCGCGATCGGCACGCCGCCGTTGGTCCTTGCCGGGCGGGCCACCCAGCTGTGTTCGATTCCCTGTGCCCAGGTTCCGTTTGCCATGTCCCCAACGTTACGAGCGAAAAGATTCGGCCACCATATGGCTTCAGGTCTATCTTCGCAAAGATACGGCCAGTACACTCGAGACCATGTTGAAGCGCGTGGCCGTGCCCATCATCGACGAGTTCGCGATGTTCGAGTTCGGCGTCATCTGCGAGGTGTTCGGGCTCGACCGCAGCTATGCGGGGATCGAGCCGTTCGACTTCCGGGTCTGCTCCGCGACCCCGGGCGAGCCGATCCGGAACGAGACCGGCGTGCAGCTCATCGCGCCGTACGGGCTGGAGGCGATGGAGGACGCCGACCTCATCGCGGTGCCCGCCGCCACCATCCGCGACGAGTACCCGGAGGAGCTGCTCGACGGGCTCCGGCGTGCGCACGCCCGCGGCGCCATCCTGCTCAGCGTCTGTTCCGGCGCGTTCGTGCTCGGCGCCGCCGGCCTCCTCGACGGCCGCGAGAGCACGACGCACTGGCGCCACGCCGACGCCCTCCAACGCCGCTTCCCGCTCGCGCGGGTCAACCCGGACGTGCTCTTCATCGACGACGGCACGATCATCACCAGCGCCGGCACCTCCGCCGGCATCGACGCGTGCCTCCACCTGGTGCGGCGCGAGCTCGGCAGCGCGGTCGCCAACACGATCGCCCGCAACATGGTCGTGCCGCCGCAGCGCGACGGCGGCCAGCGGCAGTACATCGAGCGGCCGGTGTCCGACTGCGAGGACGACACCTTCAGCGAGCTGCTGGAGCACCTGAGCACCACGCTGGACGAGAACCACACCGTGTCCGGCCTCGCGGCCAGGACCCACATGTCGACCAGGAGCTTCTCGCGCCGCTTCGTCGCCGAGACCGGGGTGCCGCCGATGCAGTGGCTCACGACGCAGCGCGTCCTCCACGCGCGGCTGCTGCTGGAGACCACGGAGATCCCCGTCGAGGAGGTCGCCCGGCGCAGCGGGTTCGCGAGCGCCACGCTGCTGCGCCACCACTTCGACTCCGAGGTCGGCGTGCCGCCCACGCGATACCGGGCGGCGTTCGCGAGCCGGTGACCTGCGGGGAGACAATCCGCCGCCACACTGGTTGACTCGGAGGACGACCACCCTCGACGGAAGGACTTCCGCATGGCCACGCAGATCCAGTACGACCGACTCGGCGACCCCGACGTGCTCGAGGTGGCGACGGTGCCGGATCCGGTCGCGCCCGATGACGGCGTGGTGGTGGCGGTGCGCGCCGTCGGCGTGAACCCGATCGACGGCAAGCTGCGCAGCGGGGACCGTCCGAGCCCTCCGATCGCCGCGCCCCGCGTGCCGGGAAGCGACGCGGCAGGGGTCGTGCTCTCGGTCGGGGCCGACGTGGACGGCTGGGCGCCCGGCGACGAGGTGGTCGTCCGCAACCCGCGCGGCGCCTACACCACGCACCTGGTCGCAGCGGCCTCCCAGCTCGTGCGCAAGCCCGCCGCGGTGAGCTGGGAGCAGGCGGCGGCGATCGGCGTCCCCGCCGCAACGGCGCACCAGGTGCTGGTCTCGCTGGGCGTCGGGCCGGGGACGACGCTGCTCATCCACGGCGGCTCCGGCAGCGTCGGGAGGGCGGCGATCCAGCTCGCCCGCCGGATGGGCGCCACGGTGGTCGCGACCGGTTCGCCGGCGAACCATGCGCGGTTGCGCGCGCTCGGGGCGACTCCCGTGGCGTACGGCGACGGGCTGGTGGAGCGGCTGCGCGCCGCCGCGCCGGACGGGTACGACCTGATCCTCGACGCGATCGGCTCCGACGAGGCGTTGCAGGCCTCCTTCGAGCTCGTCGACGACCGCTCGCGGATCGGCACGATCGTGGTCGGGCCGCGCGCGGCGGAGCTGGGCATCCGCGCGTGGGGAGGCGGGAACCCCATCCCGCTGACGGCCGACGAGCTGCGGCTGCGCGACGACGGCTACGCGCTCGCGCTCGACCTCATCGTCGAGGGCGAGTTCGAGGTGGACATCGCGCGGACCTTCCCGCTGACGCAGGCCGCCGACGCCGCGCGGCTGGTGGAGTCGGGGCATCCCGGCGGCAAGGTGATCCTGCTGCCCTGAGTGGCTTCGATCACCTTGCGCGCCGCAATCACATCACGCGTCTCGATCAGTGGTGCAGCAACCGCCGGTGGACGGCGTGCGCGACCGGGAGGTCGTCGCCGCGGTAGTGCTTGAGCAGCCTCCAGTTGCGCAGTGCGAGCTGGGTGAAGACCGCCACCGTCACGACCCCGCACACGACGATCCCCCACGCCCGCGGGTTCTCGCCCTCGGTCGGGATGAGCACGGTGACCGCGACCGTGCAGACCAGCGCCAGGACGGCGAACAGCACTCCCAGCCCGACGCGACGCAGCGCCCGGGCGCGCTCGACTCGGTCGCCCATGCAGCGCAAGCTACTCCGCGCGACGGGCCTGCGCCAGGTCGTAGATGCGCCTCCAGCCGAGCTCGAAGCCGACCTCGTCGATCCGGCCCTCGTCCCGCGCGCGCTCAAGCGCGAGCAGCGACGCGAGGGAGGCCGTGACCAGCCGCTCGTCGCCGTACGTCTCGTACTGATCGCCGACCGCGACGGTGGAGCAGCGGATCACGCGGCACTCCCTCCACACCCGGCGCGTCGCGACCGCGGCCACGACGAAGCCCGCGACGTAGACCCCCACCAGCGCGCCGATCGCCGTCACCGCCGGAGCGGGTGCGAGCACGAGCGCGGGTATGAGGGCGAGCAGGCCGCCGACGGTCGGCCAACGCCGCCGGAAGACGATGGCACGACGATCGGCGGAGGTCGTCCCCGGCGGGTAGACGAACAGCCGGCGCGCACAGACGCCGGTGCGCGCGGTGTACAGGGCGGAGGTCTCCTCGAACCACCCCCAGCGGTGGGCGCCTTCGAAGAACCGCTTCGCCCTTCCGCGTGCGGGAGGTCGCTCGATCGTCGTCACGGATATCGGTCTACGCCGCTTCGGATTCGGTGGCGCGGATCCTGACGGAATCCATGCGCGCAGCGGGCGGAACCAGACGATCCGCACACGGCGCCCGTCCTTCCGCCGTCATTCGGTGGTGGCGCCGCTGCCGAACCGCTCCTGCCATTCCGCGTAGGTGTGGTCGCGTCCCAGTGGGCACTCGCAGCGGATGAGGATCGGCTGACCGGTCACCACGCTGGTCGCCCGCTCGACGTGCGGCACGGTCGGTCCGGCATCGGACGGGGCGCCAGGAGACTGCGGTTTCATGGATGCGAGTATCCGGTGCCCATGCCGCCCTCCTGCGGTCAGCTCCACGGTCACACGTGAGCAAACATGCAGGATTTCACCTCCGCTATCGCGCGTCCGCACTTATGGGTCGGTGAGCGGCGCCTCCTGTTCGGAGGTCGGTGGTCGCTGGCAGGATGAGGTCATGGCCGTCACCTTCCTTCAGCCGGACGGGCTCGTCCGCACGCCCGCCTTCAGCCACGTCGCCGTCGTCCCCGCCGGATCGGCGACCGTCTACCTCGGCGGGCAGAACGGCGTCGACGAGACCGGCGCGCTCGTGTCGCCGGAGGTCGGCCCGCAGGCCGCGCGCGCCCTCGACAACGCGAAGATCGCCCTCGCAGCGGCGGGAGCGACGCTCGACGACGTGGTGCAGTGGTTCGTCCTCATCGATGCCTCCGCCGACCTCGGCGCGGCGTACGGGGCCATCGCGCCCCAGCTCGGCCGGGACGGCGCGCCGCCGCTCGTGACCGGGTCGCGCGTCGCGGGGCTCGGGGTGCCGGGGGCGCTGATCGAGATCAGCGCGATCGCGGCGCTGTCCTAGGGAGTCAACGAGAGAGCCCCCGCCACAGGGGCGGGGGCTACTCGCGGAGGACGTCAGTGCTTGAAGGCGTCCTTCACCTTCTCGCCGGCGTTCTTGAGGTCGGCCTTGGCCTGGTCCCCCTTGCCTTCGGCCTCCAGGCGCTCGTTGCCGGTCGCCTTGCCGGTGGCCTCCTTGGCCTTGCCGCCTGCGTTCTCCGCGGCGTTCTGCATCTTGTCGTCGAGTCCCATTCGTTGTCCCCTTTCGATCAGGTCTTCCTGACGTTCCCACGGTGTCGGGGGCCGGTCGAGGGTGCACACCCGAACGGGTTTTTCAATCCCCCCCTGTCCTCCACAGGGCGGGGGCAGGTGCGAGTTGTCCACGGGAATGTCCACCCCCTTCCTGCAGGGTGCGCCGCGCGAAAGAATCCTTGGTGTGAGCCACGACGTCCCGAAAAGCACCTACCGCCTCCAGATCACGCCCGACTTCACGCTGAGGGACGCCGCGCAGGTCCTGGACTACCTGCGCCGTCTGGGCGTCGGCGCCGTCTACCTGTCTCCGCTGCTCCAGTCGTCCGCGGGGTCCGCGCACGGTTACGACGTGGTCGACCCCACACGGGTGGACGAGGCGCGCGGCGGCCCGGAGGCGCTGCGCGAATTCGCGGACGCCGCGCACCGCCGCGGCCTTCAGGTGATCGTGGACATCGTGCCCAACCATCTCGGCGTCGCGGTCCCGCAGGAGAACCCGTGGTGGTGGGATGTGCTCCGCTTCGGCCAGGAGTCCGCGTATGCCGGGCACTTCGACATCGACTGGGCGTTCGGCGGCGGCCGGCTGCGCCTCCCGGTGCTCGGCGACGGACCGGACGAGGAGGACGCGCTGCGCGTCGTGAACGGCGAACTGCGCTACTACGATCACCGGTTCCCCGTGGCTCCCGGCACCGAGTTCGCCTCGCCCCGCGAGGTGCACGCCCGCCAGCACTACGAGCTGGTCTCGTGGCGCCGGGCCGATGCCGAGCTGAACTACCGCCGGTTCTTCGCGGTCAACTCGCTGGCCGGCGTGCGGGTGGAGGATCCGCAGGTCTTCGACGACACGCACGCCGAGATCGGTCGCTGGGTGCGCGAAGGGCTCGTGGACGGCCTCCGCGTCGATCACCCGGACGGCCTCCGCGACCCCGGCGACTATCTGCGGCGGCTGGCCGACCTGGCCGATGGACGCCCGGTCTGGGTGGAGAAGATCCTGGAGGGCGACGAGCGCATCCCGAGCTGGCCGATCGCCGGCACGACCGGGTACGACGCGCTCGGCCTCGTGGATCGCGTGTTCGTCAACCCGGCGGGCGACGAGCCGCTGACGGCGCTCGCGGAGGAGCACGATGCGCGTGAGGAGAGCAGGGACTGGCCGGGGCTGGTGCACCGCCGCAAGCGGGCGGCAGCCGACGGGATCCTGCGGTCGGAGGTGCTGCGGGTCGTGCGCGACCTGGGCGTGGAGATTGCCGACTCCGACTCCCTCGCCGACGCCGTGGCCGAGCTGGCCGCTGGCTTCCCGGTCTACCGGAGCTACCTCCCGTTCGGCGCCGACCAGTTGCACGCAGCGCTCGACGCCGCGTCCGCCACGCGACCGGACCTCGCCGACGCACTGCGGGCACTCGGCACCGCGTTCGCACCGGACTCCGACGGCGTCCTGGCGCCGGCCTCCGCGCGCTTCCAGCAGACCAGCGGCGCGATCATGGCCAAGGGCGTGGAGGACAACGCCTTCTACCGGTACACCCGGCTGGTGTCGCTGACGGAGGTCGGCGGGGACCCGTCGGAGTTCGCCGTGGCCGTGGCGGACTTCCATCGCCTGCAGCAGCGGCGCCTGGCCGACCTGCCGCACTCGCTGACGACCCTGAGCACGCACGACACCAAGCGCAGCGAGGACACCCGGGCGCGCATCGCCGTGCTCGCGGAGCTGCCGGAGCGCTGGGGCCGGTTCCTCGCTGCGGTCCGGCAGCGCGTGTCGATCGGCGACGGGTCGCTCGAGAACCTGCTCTGGCAGTCGATCGTCGGAGCGTGGCCCGCCTCGCGGGAGCGCCTCCAGGCCTACGCGCTCAAGGCAGCGCGAGAGGCCGGCGCGAGCACGAGCTGGGCCGACCCCGATGCGGCCTTCGAGGACGCGATGGGCGAACTGGTGGATGCGGCGTTCCACGACCCGCGCGTGGCGGCGGAGGTCGCGGCTGTCGCCGCGATCATCGACGCACCGGGTGCGAGCAACGGCCTCGGCGCGAAGCTCGTCCAGCTCACCATGCCGGGCGTCCCCGACGTCTACCAGGGCTCGGAGCGCTGGGAGCGGTCGCTGGTCGACCCGGACAACCGCCGCCCGGTGGAGTTCGACGCGGCCGCCGGGCTGCTCGCGCACCTCGACGAGGGCTGGCTGCCGCCCATCGACTCGTCGGGCGCGGCGAAACTGCTGGTGACCTCCCGCGCGCTGCGGCTGCGCCGCGAACGGCCGGAGCTGTTCGCGGAGTACCGGCCTGTGACGGCGGACGGCGAGCGCGCTGAGCACCTCGTGGCGTTCGACCGCGGCGGTGCCGTCACGCTGGCGACCCGGCTCCCGGTCGGGCTCGCTCAGTCGGGAGGCTGGGGCGACACCGCGGTCGACCTCGGAGCGGCGGCCTACCGGGACGAACTGACCGGACGCGAGGTGAGCGGCCGGACACGTCTTGCCGAGGTGTTCGACCGGTACCCGGTCGCGCTGCTGGCGGTGGTCCGATGAGCGCGGGCGGCAGCGGAGCGGGTGACGGCGTCCGCGAGCGCAGCTATCCGGACCGCACCTTCCCGGTGTGGGCGCCGGGTGCGGATACGGTGGAGGTCGAGGTCGGAGGGTCCGGGAGGCATCCACTCCAGAAGGACGAACGCGGCTGGTGGGGTCTGCCCGCGCCGCTCGACGGCGCCGACAGCCCTCTCGACTACGGCTTCGTGGTCGACGGAGCCGGCCCGTTCCCCGACCCGCGCTCGCGGCGCCAGCCCGGCGGCGTGCACGCGCTGAGCCGTACCTGGGACCCGGGCGACTTCGCCTGGACCGACCACGACTGGCGTCCCGGCACGCTCACCGGTCGCGTGATCTACGAGCTCCACCTCGGAACATTCACGCCCGAAGGCACCCTGGACGCCGCGTCCGGTCGGCTCGACCACCTCGTGGACCTCGGTGTGGAGGCCGTCGAACTGTTGCCGGTCAACGCGTTCAACGGGCCGCACGGGTGGGGCTACGACGGGGTGCTCTGGTTCGCGGTGCACGAGCCGTACGGCGGTCCCGACGCCTACCAGCGGTTCGTGGACGCCTGTCACGGCCGCGGGATCGCGGTCATCCAGGACGTCGTCTACAACCACCTCGGGCCGAGCGGCAACTACCTCCCGATGTTCGGCCCCTACCTGAGCGAGGGTCGCACCACCTGGGGTTCGTCCGTCAACCTCGACGGGCCCGACTCGGGCGAGGTCCGGCGGCTCATCCTCGACAACGCCCGCTATTGGCTGCGCGAGATGCACGTCGACGGCCTGCGGCTGGACGCCGTGCACGCTCTGCACGACGGCAGCGCCGAGCACATCCTGGAGGCGCTCGCGCGGGAGGCGGCCGGCATCCGAGAGACGACCGGCCGGCCCGCGACCCTGATCGCCGAGAGCGACCTCAACGACCCGAAGCTGATCCGTGAGCGGCGCAGCCACGGCTACGGCCTCGACGCCCAGTGGGACGACGACGTGCACCACGCCGTCCACGTCAACCTGACCGGCGAGACGAGCGGGTACTACGCCGACTTCGCCGGGCCGCAGGCGCTGATCAAGGTCTTCGAGCGCGGCTTCTTCCACGACGGCAGCTGGTCGAGCTTCCGCGGACGGAACCACGGCCGGCCGCTCGACGCCGGCATCCCGTTCACCCGGCTGGTCGCCTTCAGCCAGGACCACGACCAGATCGGCAACCGCGCCGTCGGCGACCGGCTCACGGCGACGCTCGACGACGGTCGCCTCGCGGTCGCGGCCGCCTTGATCCTGCTCGGCCCGTTCACGCCGATGCTGTTCATGGGCGAGGAGTGGGGCGCGACCACCCCGTGGCCGTTCTTCAGCTCGCACCCCGAGCCCGAGTTGGCGGAGGCCACCCGCACCGGCCGGATCGCCGAGTTCGCCCGGATGGGCTGGGACCCGGACGTGGTCCCCGACCCGCAGGACCCGGCCACCTTCGAAAGCGCCCGCCTCGACTGGGCCGAACCCGACCGGCCGACGCACGCCCGACTGCTCGCCTGGTACCGGCGCCTCATCGAGCTGCGCCGCGAGCTGCCGGCCGATGCGCGCGCCACGGAGGTCAGCTGCGTGGACGGCGTGTTCGGGTTCACCCGCGCCGGGCTGCGGGTGAAGGCGGCGCTGAGCGGGAGCGGCCTCCCGGCCGCAGCGGATGAGACGGTCACGGAGGCCGTGTTCGACGGCGCGGTCCGCGTCAGGCGGGTAGAAAGGTGAACGACATGCTGTACGCAACGCCCCCATCGCTATATAATGATCTATATAGATTGAAGGGGGAGATCATGGCCATCACATCGATCGACATCGATCCGGATCTGCTCGCGCAGGCGAAGGCGACCACGGGCGCATCCTCCAACCGGGAGGCTGTCGACATCGCGCTCCGGAGGCTGGTCGCGATGCACCGTCAGCAGGCGGCCGTCGAGCGCATCATCGCCCGCCGCTTCGAGCCGGACCAGATCGACGCTCCGACCATCACTCCGACGTTCATCCCGGGCACGAGCGCCGACTCGTGACGACCTACCTCGTTGACAACAGCATCTGGCAGAAGGTTTCCAGCAGCCCGGCCATCGCGCGGCGACTGCTGGAGATCCTCCCGCACCACCTGCTCATCACCTGCCCACCGCAGGTCCTGGAGTATTGCCACTCCGCCCGCTCTCCCGAAGAGCACCGGGAGCTGGAGGCAGACATGGACGAGTTGCTTCCGGCGTGGGAGCACCCGAGTGAGAGCGCGGCACTGGGCATCCAGCAGTCGCTCTGGGACAGCGGTGCTGCGCGCGCAGCGGGCGCTTTCGACTGCCTCATCGCCGCATACGCCGTGGCGAACGACGCCGTGATCCTGAACTCCGATCGGGACTTCGGCTTCATCGAATACGCCACGGGTGGCGTCGTGCGGCAGGAGTACGTCGCGGCCGCGTAGCTGCCCCCGATACCTGTGTCAACCGCTTCCGCCGCTCGTGCGGGCGCAGGTAAGGTATCGGTCTACCGATCATCGGAGGCACCGTGCCCCAGCTCTGCCCCCAGCTCAGCTACCCCGCGCACAGCAGCATCGCGCACAGCTCTTCCGAGGCGGTCCAGTGAGCCGCGACGGCTCCACGCCGTATCCGCTCGGCATCACGCTCGTCGAGGGCGGCGCCAACGTCGCCGTCTACAGCGAGAACGCGGACAACGTCTACGTCTCGCTCTTCGACGCGCGCGGCCGGGAGACCCGGACCGAGCTCCCCAACCGGACCGGGCATGTCTTCCACGGCTACGTCCAGGGCCTCGTCCCCGGCACACGCTACGGCCTCCGGGTCGCCGGGCCCTGGGATCCCGCCAACGGGCTCCGCTTCTCGCCCGCGAAGGTCCTCCTCCCGACGCGCGCCCGCGCCGTCACCGGGTCGTGGGACAACTCGCAGGCCGTGTTCGGCCACCAGCTCGGCCGGCCCAAGCGGCGCAGCGACACGAACGGCAAGCGGCACGTCGCGCTCGGGGTCGTCGTCGACCCGCAGGAGTTCGACTGGGGCGACCACGAGCGTCCGTTCACGCCGCTCGGCGAGACCATCATCTACGAGACCCACGTCAAGGGTTTCACCAAGCTGATGGAGTGGGTGCCGGAGGAGTTCCGCGGCACCTACGCCGGCCTCGCGCACCCGGCCGCCGTCGAGTACCTCAAGAACCTCGGGGTCACCGCGGTCGAGCTCATGCCGGTGCACCAGTTCGTGCAGGACCCGCACCTGCAGGAGAAGGGCCTCCGCAACTACTGGGGCTACAACTCCATCGGCTTCTTCGCGCCGCACAACGAGTACGCCGCCACCGGCGACACCGGGCACCAGGTGGACGAGTTCAAGGGCATGGTCAAGGCGCTGCACGCGGCCGGCCTGGAGGTCATCCTCGACGTCGTCTACAACCACACCGCCGAGGGCAACGACCGCGGGCCGACCTACAGCTTCAAGGGCATCGACAACCCCTCCTACTACCGGCTCGTCGACGGCGACCGCGCGCACTACTTCGACACCACCGGAACCGGGAACAGCGTCAACGTCAGCCATCCCGCCGCCCTCCAGCTCATCATGGACTCGCTGCGTTACTGGGTGGACGACTACCACATCGACGGATTCCGGTTCGATCTGGCCACCACGCTCACCCGACAGGGCGGCGACGCCAGCCTGCACAGCGCCTTCCTCACGCTCATCCAGCAGGACCCGACCCTCGCGCGCGTCAAGCTGATCGCCGAGCCGTGGGACACCGCGGGGTACCAGCTCGGCGGGTTCCCCGCCGACTGGTCGGAGTGGAACGGGCAGTTCCGCGACGACGTACGCGACTTCTGGCGCGGCACCCCCGGCGTGCTCGGCACGCTCGCGCAGCGCGTGCTCGGCAGCCCGGACATCTACGAGGACTCCCGCCGCGCGCCGCTCTCGAGCGTCAACTTCGTCACCGCCCACGACGGCTTCACGCTGGCCGACCTCACCAGCTACGACGAGAAGCACAACGAGGCGAACGGTGAGGACAACCGCGACGGCGAGTCCGACAACCGCTCGCGCAACTACGGCGTGGAGGGCCCGACGGATGACGAGGAGATCGTCGCCGTCCGCGTCCGGCAGCGGAAGAACCTCCTCGCGACGGTGCTGCTCTCGGCCGGCGTCCCGATGATCCTCGGCGGCGACGAGCTCGGCCGCACCCAGCAGGGCAACAACAACGCCTACTGCCAGGACAACGAGCTCTCCTGGTACGACTGGGCGAACGCCGACTGGGACCTGCACGCGTTCACGGCGGCGCTCATCCGCCTGCGCCGCACCGAGCCCGCCCTCCGCCCCGAGTGGTACCGGCACGCGCCCGACGTCGGCGGCTCCGACACGGTTCGGATCGTGCGCGCGGACGGGGAGTCGTTCACGGACGACGACTGGAACGACCCGGAGGCCCGGACGATCGCGTTCGTGCTCATGCACGAGGGCGCCGACTCCTTCCTCCTGCTGCTCAACGCCGCCGAGAACGGGGTGGAGTTCGTGCTGCCGGACCCGCCGGACGCGCAGTGGGAGCTGGAGCTGTCCAGCGACCAGGAGCTCGCCCTCCACGACGGGGAGAGCGTCATCGTCGGCGAGACCTCCTTCGCCCTGTTCCGATCCGCGGCGGCAGGATGACCGGGTGACGACCGGGTCCTGACTCAGAGCCGCCGCAGCCGCAGGGCCGGGTCGCGTTCGCGGGCGGCGATCACCTCGGCCGGATCCACGTCGCCGAGCATCACCTCCGGCGAGTCCCCTGCCTCCACGATCACCTCGCCGTGCGGGTCCGCGATCAGGCTGTGACCGACGGAGATGGGCTCCGCCTGCGACACCGCCGCGGCGAAGCAGCCGTTCTCGATCGCGCGGGCCTGCGCGAGCGTCCGCCACTGGTCGACCTTGTGCGGGCCGGGCACCCACGACGAGCACACCGCCAACAGGTCGGCGCCGGCGTCGGCGAGCGCGCGGCCGAGCTCGGGGAAGCGCAGGTCGTAACAGGTCATCAGGCCGACGGTCAGCCCTCCGGCCTCGAAGACGACGGGCTCCGGCTCAGGGGCCGGTGCGATCCACTCGGACTCCCGGAAGCCGAACGAGTCGAAGAGGTGGATCTTGCGGTAACGGGCCACGAGGCCGCCGTCCGGGCCGAACGCCGCCAGCGTGTTGAACGGGCGGGGATCGGCGCCGTCGGACGAGCGTTCGACGAGGCCCGCCACGATCGTCACGCGCCGGGAGGCCGCCAGCTCGGCGACAGCGGAGCCGAAGCGGCCGTCGAGCGGTTCGGCCACGCCAGCGAAGGTCGCGTCCACCATCTTCTTCTCGTACATCGCGTACTCCGGCAGCAGCACCAGGTCCGCTCCCCGGTCCGCCGCGCGCGCGACGGCGTCGCTGACAGCCCGGAGGTTGCCTGCGACGTCGTCGTCCGACGCGAGCTGCGCGAGCGCGAGCCGCACGCCTACTCCCTGGCCGGGGCCGGGGCGGCCTCCGTCGCCGCCGGGGCCGCAGCAGGAGCCGGAGCTGCCGGTCGCGTCTCGGACGCGGTCTCCGCGTCCGCTTCGTCGTACGCGATCTCGGGAGGAAGCTGACGGAAGCCCTTCGTCACGAAGGCGAGAACGATGACGCCGATCACCAGCCAGCTCAGTCCGAGCACGATGGCGTTGATGTCCAGCCTCGTCAGCAGGTAGCCGGTGACGATCGCGCCGATCGCGGGCAGCACCACGTAGAAGATCGCGTTGTGGCGGTGGCCCTCGCGCCGCTGGCGGAAGTAGTAGACGATCACGGACACGTTCACCATCGTGAAGGCGACGAAGGCGCCGAAGTTGATGAACGACGTGGAGGTCGCGACATCCAGGAACATCGCCACCAACCCGACGACGCCGATGATCACCAGGTTCACGACCGGCGAGCGGAACCGGCGGCTGATCTCGCCGAACACCTTGCGGGGCAACGCTCCGTCGCGCCCCATCGCGAACATCAGGCGGGCGGCGGAGGCCTGGGCGGCGAGGCCGGAGGCGAACTGCGCGACCACCAGGCCCGCGATGAAGATCGAGCCGAAGACGTTGCCGCCGATGGTGATCGCGATGTCGAACGCGGCCGACGACGAGTCGTGGAACTGACCGCCGGGGTGCACGAGCTGGGTCGTGTACGACACCAGGATGAAGATCACGCCGCCGATCAGGGCGATGAGCAGGATGGCGCGCGGCACGGTCTTGCGCGGCTCGATCGTCTCCTCCGTGAACGTGGTCACGGCATCGAAGCCGAGGAAGGAGTAGGCCGCGATGGCCGCGCCGGCGGTGACGCCCTGGAAGGTCGCGGTCGGGTTCACGAACGGTCCGGCCGAGATCAGGCCGCCCGTTCCCTGGTGGGCGACGACGGATCCGATCGAGAGCCCGACGAACACGACGATGACGAGCACCTGGAACGCCATCAGGATGTAGTTCGTCCGGTCGGCGACCTTGATGCCGAGGATGTTCAGCAAGGTCGTCACGATGATGAAGCCGAGGATCCACAGCCAGCCGGGGACGCCGGGGAACTGCGCCTCCAGGTAGGCGGCGCCGATCAGCCAGATCACCATCGGGAGGAACAGGTAGTCGAGCAGCACCGCCCAGCCGACCAGGAAGCCGACCCGGGGGTCGATGGTTCGCCGCACGTAGGTGTAGGCCGAGCCGGCGACGGGGTAGGCGGCGGCCATCCTGCCGTAGCTGGAGGCCGTGAACAGCATCGCGACCAGCGCGACGAGATAGGCGGACGCGCTCCCGCCCCCGGTGGTCTCGGCCACGACGCCGAAGATGCCGAGGACGATCAGCGGCGTCATGTACGCGAGGCCGAAGAGCACGAGGGACGGGAGGCGCAGCGTCCGGGCCAGCGACGGCTGGGCGGAGGAGGGTGCGGGTGCAGTGGACATGCCGGGTTCCTTCAGAGGAGAGGCTGACGGGAGGGGGTGGTGCTCGGGAGAGCGCGGGACTGGACGGCCCAGTCGCGCGGGTCGATCCGCCCCGCGTACAGCGGCAGCGGGATCACCGCGTCCTCTGGGCGGAACTGCGACCACATCCGGTTGACGCCGGCGGTGCCGTGCTCCCGGACATGGGCGACGTGGTCGAGGTCGAGCGTGAGGGCGAGGACGGTCTCCTCGTCCCCCGCCGACTCCGCGAGGACGGCGCCCTCGGGGTCGACGACGATCGAGCGCCCGCGACCGACCGGGCCGGCGGTGTTGACGCTCACGGTGAAGACCTGGTTCGCGATGGAGTTGGCCCGTGCGAGCACGACCTCCTGCTCGCGGTCGGGCGTGGTCGTCTTCACGACGTTCACGATGACCTCGGCGCCCAGCCAGGCCAGGTGCCTGCTGACCTCGGGGAACCAGGCGTCGTAGCAGATGTCGAGCCCGACGGTGCTGCCGTCGAGGTCGAACACGACGAAGCGGTCGCCCGGCACGTATGGCTCGAACGGGCGCCACGGGAAGATCTTGCGGTAGCTCGCGGCGAGCGCGCCGTCCGGGGCGAACGCGAGCGCGGTGTTGAAGAGCTCGCCCTGCGGTCCGCGCTCGCAGACGCTGCCGGGCACCAGCCAGACGCCCGCGTCGGCGGCGATCGCGCCGAGCGTGCGCACCAGCTCGCCGTCCAGCGGGACGGCAGACGCGCCGAGCGCGGTGTTCCGCACCGACTCCGGCAGGTGGTCGGCCCCGAACAGGTGGAGCTCGGGGTAGACGACCAGGCGGGCGCCCGCGGCCGCGTGGCGGGCAACGTCGGCGGCGAACGGTTCGAGTTCGGCGCCGATCGCACGGGGCGCCGACTGGACGCCTGCGACGGTGAGCTGACCCGGCATTGCGGACCTCCATTGGTCGGGACGGGCGGGGACGGTGATGCTGCGGAACTGCTGGGAAATAAAATAGATCATTATGATCGGATTTGTCCACCCCCGATGATCTCCTTATGCTGGACGCCATGACCGGAGACGCTCCCGGCACGCTCACGCATACGGCCGTGCCCGCACTGACGGGCCCCGCCGTGGCCGGGATCACCCGGCTCTCGGCCGTCGACACCGTGCGCGCGCGGATCGCCCTCGCAGTCGAGCTGCGGCTGCTGGCGCCCGGCGAGCAGCTCCCGAGCGACGCGGACGTCGCCGCCGCCCTCGACGTCAGCGAGATCACCGCGCGGCGGGCGATCAAGAGCCTCGCCGAGGAGGGCATGCTCCGGCGGGTCAGAGGCCGCTCAGGCGGGACGTTCGTCGCGGAGACCGCGGCCGCCGTCACCGCCGGCGCCGGCTCCGCGGTCGAGACCTACCGCGCAGACGCGGAGCAGGTGCACCGCCTCATCGACCAGCGCCTGCTCGCCGAGACGAGCCTGACCCACCTGGCAGCGGTCTCCGCCAGCGACGACGACCTCGCGGAGCTGGACGCCGCCGTCGCCGCGGCCGCCACCGCCCAGGACTGGTCCGAGTACCACGCCGCGGACGAGCGCTTCCACCTGGCGGTGGCCCGCGCCGCCGGCCGCCCGGCGCTCGTGGGCCTGTACGAGGAGACCCTGCGCCGCCTCTACGCGTACTTCATCCCCTACCCGATCGCCTACCTCCACGAGGTCAACGCCGAGCACGCCGCGCTGGCCGCCGCGATCCGCGGCCACGACCCGGAGACCGCTGTCGCGCTCGCGGAACGGCACGTCGCCGTGCTGCACGAGACCATGTTCGTGGGGCTGGAGCAGGACTGACTCGCCCCCGCTGAGTTCAGCGCGACCGCGCCGCCAGCACCTCCGCGATGCGCCCCGGCACCGTCTCGTCCTGCAGGGAGGTCGTGTCGCCGAGCGGCCGCCCATCGAAGAGGTCGACCAGCAGCCGCCGCATGATCTTGCCCGAGCGGGTCTTCGGGAGGTCGTCGACGACCACGACGTGGCGCGGTTTCGCGATCGCGCCGATCGCGCGGGCCACCTGGTCGCGGAGGCCGGAGGGATCGAGCGCCCCGGCCGGGATGACGAACGCCGCCACCGCCTGACCGGTGGTCGCGTCGCCGACGCCGACCACGGCGGCCTCCGCGACGGACGGATGCGCGACCAGCGCCGACTCGATCTCGATGGTGGACAGCCGGTGGCCGGAGACGTTGATGACGTCGTCCAGCCTCCCGAGCAGCCACAGGTAGCCGTCGTCGTCCACCGCGGCGCCGTCGCCGGCGAGGAAGTAGCCGCGGTCGGCGAACGTCCGCCAGTAGGAGTCGCGGTAGCGCTCCGGGTCGCCCCAGACCGTCCGAGACATCGCGGGCCAGGTGCCGTCGATGACGATGGAGCCGCCGGACCCGCGCGGCACGTCCTCCCCGCGCTCATCCACCACCCGCACCGTGACGCCGGGCACCGCCAGCGTCGCCGAGCCCGGCTTCAGCGCGGTGACGCCGGGCAGCGGGGCGACGATGGCCGCGCCGGACTCCGACTGCCACCAGGTGTCGACCACCGGTGCGCGGCCGGCGCCGAGCTGCTCCCGGAACCAGACCCAGACCTCCGGGTTGATGGCCTCCCCCACGGTGCCGAGGAGCCGGATGCTGGAGAGGTCCCATGAGCCCGCCGCGGCAAGCCCGTCCGGGAACCAGCTCATGAAGGTGCGGATGAGCGTGGGCGCCGTGTAGTACGTCGTCACGCCGTAGCGCTCGATGATCTCGAAGTGCCGCCCGGCGCTGGGCGTGTTCGGTGTGCCCTCATAGAGGACGGAGGTCGCGCCGTTCGACAGCGGGCCGTACAGGACGTAGGTGTGCGCGGTCACCCAGGCGAGGTCGGCGGTGCACCAGTAGACGTCGGAGTCCTTCGCGTCGAAGTGCGCCCAGTGGCTCCACGACGCCTGGGTGAGGTAGCCGCCGGTGGTGTGGACGACGCCCTTCGGCCGGCCGGTGGTGCCGGAGGTGTAGATGATGAAGAGCGGGGTCTCGGCGTCGAAGACGTCTGGCTCGTGGAAGTCCGGGGCGGTGTCGACGACGTCGTGCCACCAGACGTCGCGGCCGGGGGTCCACGGGATGTCCGGGGTGAGCTCGCCGGTGCGGCGGACGACCAGCACGTGCTCGATCGTGTCGACGCCCGCGACGGCGGCGTCGGCCTGCGCCTTCACCGGAACCGCGACGCCGCGGCGGAACTGCCCGTCGGAGGTCACCAGCAGTTTCGCCCCGGTGTCCTCCACCCGGAACCGGAGCGCCTCCGCCGAGAACCCGCCGAACACGAGCGAGTGGATGGCGCCCACCCGCGCGATCGCGAGCGTGATGACGACCGTCTCCACGAGCACCGGCAGGTAGACGACGACGCGGTCGCCCTCCCCGACGCCGAGCGCGGTGAGCGCGTTGGCCGCCCGGGCGACGCGGCGCTGGAGGTCGGCGTACGTGACGGTCTCGCGATCGCCCGGCTCGCCCTCGAAGTACAGCGCGACGCGGTCGCCGTTGCCGGCGGCGACGTGCCGGTCGACGCAGTTGACGGCCGCGTTCAGCCTCCCGCCGGCGAACCACTCGGCGCGCGGGATGCTGAGCTCGCCGTCCGGTCCGGGTGTCGCGGGCTCCCAGGTGTGCGCGGTGTGCCAGGGCTCCGCCCAGTCGAGACGCGCGGCCTGGCGCTCCCAGAAGGCGATCGGGTCGGCGGCGGCCTCCGCGAACACCTCCGGCCCGACGTTCGCCTGCGCCGCGAACTCCCGGCTCGGCTCGTAGACGCGGGACTCGCGGCCCAGGTTCTCGATCGCGCTGCTCACCCTCCGACGCTAGCGGCGCCCTCCCGCGCCGCCGCCCTCACCCGTAACGCCCCGTAACCGCCGACGGGGTGGGAGCATGAGGGCATGGAACCGGTCGCGGCACTGAATGAGATCGCCTTCTGGCTCGAGCGCGAGCTCGCCCCGTCCTTCAAGGTCCAGGCGTTCCGCAAGGCGGCCGCGATCATCGCTCCGCTCGGAACGGACGAGGTCGCGGCACGCGTGGCGGACGGCCGGCTCAAGCGCACGAAGGGGATCGGCGACCGCACCTTCCAGGTCATCTCGCAGGCCGTCGAGGGGGAGGTCCCGAGCTACCTGGCCGACCTCCGCGAACGCAACACCGAGCCGCTCGACGCCGGAGGGGCGGAGCTGCGCGCCCAGCTGCGCGGCGACCTCCACAGCCACACCGAGTGGTCGGACGGCACAGTGCCCATCGAGGTCATGGCCGCCGCGGCCGCCACGCTGGGCCGCGAGTACCAGGCGATCACCGACCACTCCCCCACGCTCACGGTCGCCAGCGGCCTGAGCGCCGAGCGGCTGGAGGAGCAGCTCGACATCATCGCCGGGCTCGACACGGGCAGCGTGACCCTCCTCACCGGCATCGAGGTCGACATCCTGGAGGACGGCACGCTCGACCAGACGCCCGCCCTCCTCGACCGGCTGGATGTCGTGGTGGCGAGCGTGCACTCCAAGCTGCGCGCGGACAGCCGCACCATGACCGCCCGGATGCTCGGCGGCATCCGCGCCCCGCACACGAACGTGCTGGGCCACTGCACAGGACGACTGGTGCAGGGGTCGCGCGGCACCCGGCCGCCGAGCGAGTTCGACGCTTCCGCGGTGTTCGCGGCCTGCGCGGAGAACGGCGTCGCGGTCGAGATCAACTCGCGGCCGGAGCGGCAGGACCCGCCGGACGACCTCATCCAGCGGGCGCTCGACGCGGGCTGCCTGTTCTCCATCGACACCGACGCGCACGCGCCGGGGCAGCTCGACTTCCTCGCGTACGGGGCGGCGCGCGCTGCGGCCAACGGCGTGCCTGCGGAGCGCATCGTGACGACCTGGCCGCTGCCGCGGCTGCGGGAGTGGCTGACGAAGTAGCGTTATCCGGCCGATTTCGTCCACGGATGGAATCGACACTCAAAACGCCGAATCACCACGTATTCCGTGGCGAAATTGCTAGATGTGGTATGCGATCCGTCGTTCTCGATTCGGATTTCGTTGTGGAGTGCGCTTACTATGGCACGTCCCCGACTGCAGCGAAGGAGCTCGCGTGTCCACAAACCCCGCCCCCACCGCACTCCGCCGGTCCCTCGGCCTCTGGGCGATCGTCGGCCTCGGACTCGGCTACATGACCCCGATGACCGTGTTCGACACGTTCGGCATCGTGACAGGCGAGACCAATGGCGTCGTCCCCTCCGCGTACCTCTTCGCACTCGTGGCGATGGTGTTCACCGCGGTGAGCTATGGCCGGATGACGCGGGTCTTCCCCTCGGCGGGGTCGGCGTACACGTACGCGTCGGAGACCATCCACCCGAACGTCGGCTTCCTCGTCGGCTGGTCGTCGCTGCTCGACTACCTGCTGCTGCCGCTGGTCAACGCGCTCATCGTGCGGCTGTACCTGGAGTCGTTCTTCCCGCAGGTGCCCGGCTGGATCTGGGTGGTCGGCTACGTAGCGGCGATCACGGCGATGAACCTGTTCAGCATGTCGTCGACCTCCAAGGTCAACGGCGTCCTGGTGGCGTTCCAGATCGTGCTGATCGCCGTGTTCGTCGCGCTGACCTGGGCGTCGCTGAACGCGGGCGCCGGCACTGGGACGGCCTTCAGCCTCGCGCCGCTCTTCCACGAGGGCGTGCACCTGGGCGCGGTGATCGGCGGCGCGACCGTGGTCTGCTTCTCGTTCATCGGCTTCGACGCGATCACGATGTACACCGAGGAGGCCAAGGACACCCGCACGGTGCCCAAGGCGATCGTGCTCGCGCTCATGATCGGCGGCGTGATCTTCTTCGTCGCGGCGTGGTTCGCGCAGTCGCGCTTCCCGACGCTCGCCGGCTTCCACTTCACAGACGACACGCTGCCGGAGATCGCGCTCAAGACCGGCGGGCTGCTTTTCCAGATCCTCTTCATCTCGGCCGCGGTCGCGGCGGCGGTGGCCTCCAGCCTGGCGTCGCACGCGAGCGTCTCGCGCATGATCTACGTGATGGCCCGCAACGGCGACGGCCGCATCTCGCGGACGCTGTCGTTCGTGCACCCGAAGTTCCGCACGCCCGCGGTGGCGGTGCTGCTGGTCGGCGCGGTGTCGCTGCTGGCGGCGGCGTTCACCCTGGAGTTCGTGTCGTCGATGATCAACTTCGGCGCGCTCATCGCCTTCACGATGGTGAACGCGACGGTCATCATCCACTTCGCGATCCGCAAGCGGCAGGTGCACGGCGCGAAGCAGATCATCCGCAACATCGTGCTGCCGGCGATCGGGATGGTGCTGACCGGCGTGCTGTGGGCCAACCTCCACTTCGACGCGCTCACCTACGGCCTGATCTGGCTCACCATCGGGATCATCACGCTGCTGGTGCTCACCCGCGCCTTCCGCAAGCGCCTCGGCGTGAAGCTGGACGAGGACGGCGACGCCGCGATCATCACCCGCGAGGGCGCTCCCTCCGAAGTCGTGCGCTGATGCGTCCGTCGAGGGGCACGTAAACGCCCCAAAAACCGCGTTTTAGGGGCGTTTACGTGCCCCTCGGCGGTAGGTCAGTTGCCCCAGGCGGAGGCGGGGGCGGTGACGATCTGCACGGGGGACGTGCTCCAATGCGAGCCGTAGCCGTAGTGGCTGCTCGCCCACGGGGAGGCCCAGATCGCGGCGGCCGTCACGTCGGCGCTCGTGCCGTCGGTGAGTCCGGCGACGACGGCCGGGTAACCGCGCTGCAGGTTCTCGGCGCAGTACTTCGCGGCCGTCACGAGGTCGGGGTAGCTGCCGAAGCCGGCGCCGCCTCCGGAGCCGTAGCCGTTGTTCAGCGGGTTGTTGCGGTTCCACCAGTCCGGCGGGCCGTTCTCCTGACGCATCCAGCGCAGCATGAAGTCCACGTTGGGCTTGGTCGTCTGCCAGCCGCCGAACATCAGCACCAGCTCGGCCCACGACTCGTTCGTGCCGATGCGGGAGAGGCTCTGGATGCTGTCCGTCGCGCCGAGGGTGTCGCGGTCCACGATGGGGGCGCCGATCGTGGCGTCCACCAGGAGGTGCTGCACGGCGCCCGAGGCGGGCGCGCCGGGAGCCATAGTCGTGGCCTCCGGGCCGACCACGGTCGCGGCGAGCGCGGCGTCCGTCGGCACGATCGAGAAGCCGCAGATCAGCGCGATCACGGCCAGCGAGACGCCGAGGCGGTGGTGGAGCGGGAGCTGCAGCGGGCGGCGGGCACGACGACGGGGTGCTGACGCGTTCCGGGGCGACGCCGGCGACGGCTGGGACGCCTTCCGGGCGCCCGACCGCCTCGCCGGGGGTACGGCGGCGCGTCGGCCTGCCGAGCGGCGGCCGCGCGTGCGAGGGGGGTCCGCGGGCGTCATACCCGATCGAGGGTACCAGCGGCTCGCTTTAAGGGAACCCGGGAGTGCGGCCTATTCGGCGGCCAGCGTGGTGCTCGCGCGGCCCTCCGCGGCGGTCGCCCCCGGCTCCGCGGGACGTCGGACGCTCATCACCACGACGCACACGACGATCGCCGCGAACAGCACCAGGCTGACGGGTCCGGGGCCCAGGTCGAGTCCGCCGCGCGCGTGGGAGACGGCCAGGTAGTCCGAGATCGAGGCTCCGAATGGCCGGGTCAGAACATATGAGGTCCAGAAGGCTGCGGTCGCGCCGAGCCCCCACCAGCGGTACGCGACGCCCGGGATGGCGAACAGCACGCCGAACAGGATCCCGGACACCAGGTAGCCGAGCCCGAAGGTCGTGGCCGTGAGGTCGCCGACCGCCGTGCCGAGCGCGAACGTCGCCAGCACCGCGCACCAGTAGAAGAACTCCCGGGTCCGCGTGTCGATGTGGTGCACCGAGAGCGTCCGCTGCGTGCGGTACCAGACCACGAACACGACAGCCAGGATGACCGCGAAGAAGACCGTCGACACCAGGTACGGGATGCCGATGACGATGTGCAGGACGTCGGCGACCATCGTGCCGAACACCGCCACCATCAAGACCGTCAGCCAGTACACCCACGGGATGTACCGACGCACGGCGAACTGCAGCACCAGCGCGGCGGCGAACACCACGAAGGCGGCGATGACCGCGATGACCGGGTCGTAGTTCTTGACCAGGTAGTCGGAGGTCGTCTCCCCCATCGCCGTCGTCAGCAGCTTCGTGACCCAGAACAGCGCCGTGACGGCGGGGACTTTGTTGCGGAGCATCCCGACAGCATCCCGCATCGCCTCCCAGAATCCTCTGAGAGGCCTGGTGCCGGTCGCGGGCCGGGGATCCTTAGCGGCATCTGGGGAGGCGGCGCGCAGGCTGGATGGTCGAAGGGGGAATCGATGACCGCGACCACACCCCGCCGCGCGCTCGGCGGAGACGATCTGGAGCCGCAGCGCCCGGTCGAGCCGCAGCGGCCGACGGCCACGCCGTCCGCCACCGCCCGCGGCATCGTCCTCCCGCTCGTCGTCATCCTGCTCGTGGTGCTCGCCGGGCTCGCGATTGTGGCCTCCCCTGCGATCACCGCGTGGGACCTCGCCGTCATCCAAGTCGTCGAGGGAGCCCGCACGCCGTTCCTCGACGCGGTGACGCTGGCCGACGACGTCCTTTTCTCGCCGATGGCGGCCCTCGCGATCGTCGGGCTGATCTCCGCGGCGACCTGGATCGCCCGGCGCAGGCTCGGGCCGGCGCTCGCGTTCGCGGCGCTCGCCCTGCTCCCCTGGCTCGGCAGCACCGTCGTCAAGGATGTGGTGCAGCGTCCGCGGCCGCTGTCCGCCCAGCTCCCGCACCACGTCCTCACCGACACCGGGTTCAGCTTCCCGAGCGGGCACACCAGCTTCGCGGTGGCGCTCGCCCTCGCACTGCTGATCGTGTTCGGCCAGGGCCGGCTGCGGCGCACGCTGATCGCGTTCGCGGTCGTCGCGCCTGTGCTCACCGCGTTCTCACGCGTCTACCTCGGTGTGCACAATCCCAGCGACGTGCTGGCGTCGCTCGTCTACGCGACGGCGGCGGTCCTGCTCGTGCTCGGCGTGCTGCGACTGATCGCGCCGCCGCTGGAGCGGATCCCGCTCATCGGCGCTGGGCTCGACCCCGTGCACGGCCGCGAACCGCGGAGGCCGCGATAAGTTGAACGACATGGAGGCCACCCGACTGCGCGTGCTGCTCGTCGAGGACGACGCGCGCCTCGGCCCGCTGATCGAGCAAGTGCTGTCGGAGGCCTACGACGTGACGCGGGTGGTCGACGGGGAGGCCGGGCTCGCGGTCGGGCTCCGGGAGCGTTTCGACGCGATGGTGGTCGACCGCCGGCTGCCCGGCATCGACGGCGTGACCCTCGTCGGCAAGCTGCGCGACGGCCGCGTCGTCGCACCGATCATCATGCTCACCGCACTCGGCGCCCTCCGGGACCGCGTCGAAGGCCTGGACGCCGGGGCGAACGACTACCTGGTCAAGCCGTTCGAGTTCGACGAGCTGCTCGCCCGGCTGCGGGCGCTGACCCGCACCTTCACCGGCGAGGGTCGCGAGCTGCCGGTCGGCGGATGGCGGTTCTACCCGGAGAGCCGCAGCATCTACTCGCCCTACGAGGGCCGCATCCAGCTCACCGAGCGGGAGTCCGACCTCCTGCGGCTGCTGGCGGAGAGCCCGCTGCGGACGTTCTCGCGCGCACACATCCTCGAGGCCGTGTTCGAAGCGGACGAGCAGCCGGGCACCGTCGACACCTACGTCCACTACCTGCGGCGCAAGACCGATCCGGAGATCATCGCGACCGTGCGCGGCGAGGGCTACCGGCTGGGACAGCTGTGAGGAGGCGGCAGTGACCAGGCGCGACGACGTGGACTTCCGGGAGGTCCGCCGCGCCTCCCGCACGGTCGGCCTCCAACTCACCATCGCGTCGGGTGCGCTGGTCGTCGCGGCGATCGGGGTGGCGTTCTTCTTCGTGCTCGACCAGCTCCAGCCGAAGGAGCTCTCGGAGGCCCCGCGCCCCGGCGAGCACAAGATCTACATCGACACCGTGGACGCGATGATCGCGTTCATCGTCGTGGGCGTGCTGGCGGTGGTCGTCGCCGGCGTGCTCGCCGTGGTGGTCACCCGGCGCGCCGTGCGGCCGCTCGGGGAGGCGCTGCGCAGGCAGCGGGACTTCGTCGCGGACGCCAGCCATGAGCTGCGCACGCCGCTCGCGGTGCTCGACGCGCGCCTGCAGGTGCTGCAGCGCGGCCTCCCGGACGGCGACCCGTCGACGGCGACGGTGGCGGAGCTGCGCGACGACACCCGCACGCTGATCGAGGTCGTCAACGACCTGCTGCTCGCCGCCGACCCCGAACGCGAGCGTGCCGCGGCGTCGGACGGTCCCGTGCAGCTGGCCGACCCGGTGCGCCGGGCGGTCGAGTCGCTCGGGGTGCTCGCGGAGCAGGCCGGGGTGACGGTCCGGCTGGAGGTGCGGGACGAGGTGACGAGCGAGGTCCCGGCGACGACGCTGCAGCGCTGCGCGACGGCCCTGCTCGACAATGCGGTCGCCCACTCCCCCGCCGGCGGCGTGGTGACCGCGACGATCCGGCGGGAGGGGCGCTCGGCGTACCTGACCGTGGCCGACCAGGGGCCTGGCATCCAGGGCATCGACCCGGCCCGGATCTTCGACCGGTTCGCCCGCGCCGCCCCCGCGGCCGCCGCGACCGCCGGCCGCTCCCGCTCGGGCTTCGGAATCGGGCTCGCACTCGTGCGCGAGGTCGCCGTGCGCCACGGCGGCGAGGTCCGCGTCGCCTCCACCGGCCCCGCGGGCACCGCGCTCGAGCTGCGCCTCCCCGCGCGCTGACCCGCCGAGGCGGCGGATTCTCCGCCCACTCGGCGGTTTTCGGGCGAGTTTGCGCCGTCTCGGGGTCAGAAGTTGTTGAGGCGGGCGAGGAGGGCCGCGAGGTGGGAGACGTCGTCGGGGCCCCACTGGCGGAGGCTGCGGTAGAGCTGCGCCTGGTCGGCGGCGCGGGCCTCGTTGACGCGCTCGATCGCGGCGGGCGTCGCGACCAGGAAGCTGGCGCGGCGGTCGGCCGGGTCGGTGCGGCGCTCGACGAAACCGAGCTCCTCCAGGATGCGGACCTGGCGGCTGACGACGCTCTTGTCCGTCGCGAGCTCCCCGGCGAGCGCGCCCGCGTGCACGGGACCGGTCCGCACCAGGGTGTTCAGGAGCTTGAAGCCGACCGGCTGCAGGTCGGGGTGCACGCGCGCGGAGCGCTCGCGCATCCCGGCGCTCACGCGGTTGAAGAGGATGGTGAATTGCTCCTCGACCGCCGCGATCGCCGCGTCGGCCGGGTCGGCCGGCGCCGAACCGGAGCGGGCGGTGCCGTCCTGCAGCGCCGCCCGCTCCGTGTTGTTCATGGCCGCGATCATAACGCGTCCGGTCAGCGCCGTTCCTGAGTGCCGATCGAGCCGGTCGCCGGCGCTCCGATCAGGGCCTCGGCGACCTCCACGACCGTCTCCTCGGCCTGCTCGGCAGCGGACTCCGGGGCGGCGGACGCATCGGCGTTCTCCTCGAGCTGCTGGATGGCGGTCTTCGAGCCGAGCTTGGCGTTCGGCAGCAGCAGGATCGCGACGATCGTCACGATCGCCAGCGGCACCGCCACCAGGAAGATGTCGGCGACCGCCTGGCCGTAGACCGCCTCGATGATGGTCCGGATGCCGACCGGCAGCTTCCCCACCTCGGGCAGGGTGCCGGTCTGCAGCGACTGGGCGACCTCCAGGCCCTTCTGGCCGAGCTTGGCGATGGCGAGCTGGAGGTCGTGCTGACGGTCGGCCATCAGGTCGGTGACCTTCGTGCCGAGGAGGCTGCCCATCACCGAGACGCCGATGGTGCCGCCGAGGCTGCGGAAGAACGCGACGTTCGAGCTGGCCGCGCCGAGCTGCTCCGGGCGCACCGTGTTCTGCACGATGAGCACCAGGTTCTGCATGACCATGCCGACGCCCGCGCCCAGGATGAGCATGTAGAGCGAGACCAGTACGTAATTGGTGTCGTACTCGATCGTGCTCATGAGGTACAGACCGACGGTCAGCAGCACGGAGCCGGCGACCATGAACGCCTTCCACTTGCCGAACCGGCTGATCAGGTTACCCACGATCGTGGACGAGAGCAGCAGGCCGACGATCATCGGGAGGGTCAGCAGGCCCGACTCGGTCGGGGTGGCGCCGCGGGCGAGCTGCATGTACTGACCGAGGAAGACCGACGTGCCGAACATCGCGACGCCCACCGAGATGGAGGCGATGACCGCGAGCGTGAACGTGCGGTTCTTGAACATCCCGAGCGGGATGATCGGCTCCTTCACCACGAGCTCGGTGATCACCGTGGCCGCCAGCAGCGCGATCGATCCGCCGACCATCCAGAAGGTCTGCGCGCTCCACCAGTCGAACTGCGTACCGGCCATTGTGACCCAGACGAGCAGCAGCGAGATGCCGCCGGCCAGGAAGATCGCGCCGAGGTAGTCGATGCGCACCGTGCGCGCCGGGCGCTTCGGGAGCTTGAGCGTGAGCTGCAGCAGGATGATCGCGACGATGGCGACCGGGACGCCGACGAAGAAGTTCCAGCGCCAGCCGACGGAGTCGGTGAGCAGGCCGCCGATCAGCGGGCCACCGATCGTGCCGAGGGCCATGATGCCGCCGAAGAGGCCCATGTAGCGGCCGCGGTCGCGGGGGCTGATGATGTCGGCCATGATGATCTGGCTCAGCGCGGTCAGACCGCCGGCGCCGAGGCCCTGCACCACGCGGAAGCCGATCAGCATCTCGGTGTTCTGCGAGAAGCCGGCGAGCGCGGAGCCGAGGACGAACAGCACGAGCGCGAGCTGGATGAGGATCTTGCGGTTGAGCAGGTCGGCGAGCTTGCCCCAGATCGGCGTGGAGACCGTGGTCGCGAGGAGGGTGCTGGTCACGACCCAGGTGAACGCCGTCTGGTTGCCGCCCAGCTCGGAGATGATGCGCGGGAGGGAGGTCGAGACGACCGTTCCCGCGAGGATCGAGACGAACATCCCGAGCAGCAGCCCGGACAGGGACTCGAGCACCTGCCGGTGCGACATGGCCGAGGCGGGGGCCTCCGTCGTGGTGACTGTGGACATGTGATTCCTTCGCGATTGGTTGACAATTAGCAACCATATCTAATTAGTGGACCAATATCAACTAATAGAAGGGCATCGGTCCTCCGTTGCCTGCGGAGGCCCGGTCAGGCGGGGAGGAGATCGGCCAGGAGGACTCGGTCGTCTCCGTTCGACCACCAGGCGTGGCGGGCGAGGGCGAGGCCGGCCGGGGCGACGGCGGCGGCTAGCAGCTCCGGGGTGCGGAAGCGCTCGTGGTGGGTCGGGTAAGGCGGCGGCTCCGCGCCGTGGCGGCCGCCGTGCTGGGAGAGGTCGATGTCGCCGAAGGTCGCGGTGACGGCGCGGCCTCCCGGCCGGAGGACGCGCACCCACTCGGCGACCGCGGCGTCCGGGTCGGGGAAGAGGTGCAAGCCCGTCACGCAGGTGACCAGGTCGAACGTGTCGTCACCGAACGGGAGCACGGTCGCGTCGCCCTCGACCAGCACAGCGTCCGGGAGTTCGCCGCGCGCGACCTCCACCATCCCGCCGGAGAGGTCGATGCCGCTCAGCCGGAGTGCGGGGTCGCGTTCACGGAGGGCCCGCAGCACCAGGCCGGTCCCGGTGGCGACGTCCAGCACGTCTCGCACGCCGTCCAGGTCCGCGAAGTCGGCGGCCGCGGCGGCGAGCTCGCGGTGCATCTCGCTCGTGTCGTACTCCGCGGCCCGGCCGTCGAAGCGTGCGCGGACAGCGGCGAGGAGGTCGTCCGTCATGGCGGGAGCCTACGCCCCCCTACACTTGCTGCATGACAGCCCCCGCCCTCCTCGCGTTCGCGGGCCTCTGCGTGATCCTGGCGGTGACGCCCGGCCCCGACACCTTCCTCGTCCTCCGTTACAGCCTGGCCCGCCCGGGCGCCGGCCTCGCGGCGTCGGCGGGGTCCGCCGTCGGCTCGATGCTGTGGGCGCTCGCCGTCGCGCTCGGGCTGGCCGCGCTGCTGGAGCAGTCCGCCGAGGTCTACCGCGTCGTCAAGATCGCGGGCGGCCTCTACCTCATCTATCTCGGCATCTCAGCGCTGATCGCCAGCCGCCGGCATGCCGCCCATGGCCCGGAGGCAAAGGTACGGACGACCCGCCTCCACTCCGGCTTCCTCGCCGGGGTGCTGTCCACGGTGATGAACCCCAAGGTCGGCCTCTTCTTCCTCGCTATCGCGCCGCAGTTCGTCCCCCACGACGGCGCCGCGATCGGCAACACGCTCCTGCTGGGCGCGATCGACGCGGTCGTCGCCGCGGCCTACCTCACGGTGGTGGCGCTGCTCGCGTCGCGCGCTATCCTCTGGCTCAAACGGCCGGCGGTGGCCAAGACGCTCGAACGCATCTCGGCCGCGATCCTCGCCGCCCTCGGCGTCGGCACCATCGCGCTCAGCGCCGCCGAATAAGCCTGCGGCCCTCCTCCGGGTGGACATCATCCACAAGGTGTACGGTTGTTCTGACATTTAGCTCGACCTGTGGAGGACACGGATGCAAGCCGAGTACCCGCTGCCCGTGGACCTCTTCGACAGCCTCGACAAGGGCAGCCCGGTGCCGCTCTATTACCAGCTCGCGACGGCGCTGGAGGCAGCGATCCGCTCCGAGACGGTGCCTCCGGGATCGCGCCTCGAGAACGAGATCTCGCTCGGCAACCGGCTCGGGCTGTCGCGCCCCACCATCCGCCGGGCGCTGCAGGAGCTGGTCGACAAGGGCCTCCTGGTCCGCCGCCGCGGCATCGGGACGCAGGTCGTCCACGGCCGGGTGACCCGCAACGTCGAGCTGACCAGCCTCTACGAGGACCTGGGCCAGTCCGGGCAGACGCCGACGACCCGCGTCATCTCGTACGAGATCGGGATCGCGGACGACACCGCGGCGAAGGAGCTCGGCGTCCCGTACGGCAACCCGGTGCTGGAGCTCACCCGGCTGCGGTCGGCGGACGGCGTCCCGCTGGCGATCCTCGAGAACACGCTGCCGGAGGACTTCATCGACATCTCGCGCGAGGATCTGGAGACGCGCGGCCTCTACCAGCTCCTGAAGGCGCGCGGCGTGGCCATCCGGGTCGCCAACCAGCGGATCGGCGCTCGCGCCGCGAACGCGAACGAGGCCGACCTCCTGGAGATCCGCCGCGGGTCGCCGCTGCTCACCATGTCGCGCACCGCGTTCGACAACTCCGGCCGGGCCGTGGAGTTCGGCCGGCATGTGTACCGGCCCGACCTCTACTCGTTCGAGCTCACCCTCGTCGACCGCTGACCCCGCCGTCCACCTGTCGAGGGGCACGTAGACGCCCCTAAAACGGCGTTTTAGGGGCGTTTACGTGCCCTTCGGGGACAGGTGGTTACGTGTAGAACAGCGGGCGGGCCGGCGTCGCTACGGGGACGGGGCCGGACTGGTCCAGCGCGCGGACGCCGGCCTCGCACGCGAGGGCGACCAGATAGCCGTCCCAGGCGTTCGGCCCGGCGATGAGCGAGCCGTCGCGGACGGCGTCCACCCACGCCTGCACCTGGGCGTCGTACGCGCGGGCGAACCGGGTCTTGAACGTCGTGTGCTCGGCGATCGAGAACGCGGCGTCCGACCAGCGCTGCAGGCCGGACGGCTGGCCGATGCGCGCGGTGCCGGTCTGGAAGACCGCCTCGGTGCCGACCTGGTAGCCGAACCGCGCGCTGACGTTCATCTCCACGTCGACCAGCACGCCGTTCTCCAGCTCGATGAGCACCAGGATGGGCTCGCGGAGCCGCTCGGGCGCGAGGTCGTTGCGCCGCGGGTACTTGACCTCGACGCTGCGCACGGGCGAGCCGGCGAGCCACGGCATGACGTCGAACTCGTGCACGACCGAGTCGGTGATGAGCATCGACTGGGTGTAGCTGTCGGGCACCGACGGGTTGCGGTGCACGCCGCGCAGCATCAGCAGCTCCCCCGCGTCGCCGCCGACGATGAGCTCGCGCAGCGCGCGGTACTCGTCGTCGAAGCGGCGCATGAAGCCGAGCTGGATGTGCGGGCGGTCGAGCTTCTGCTCCAGCTCCAGGATGCGCAGCGACGACGCACTGTCCGGCGTCAGCGGCTTCTCGCACAGGATGGGGAGCGTCGCCTCCAGCGCGGGCACCAGCACGGGCTCGTGGAACTGGCCGGGCGTCGCGATGATCACCGCGTCAAGGGCGGACGCGTCGAGGGCGTCCTCCACGCTCGCGAACGCCCGCGCTCCCGGCGCCGCGGCTGCCGCGGCCTCCGCCCGGCCGGCGTCCGGCTCCACGATCGCGGAGACGGTCGCCCCGCTGATCGTGCGGGTGATGCGCTGGATGTGGTCGGCGCCCATCTGCCCGGCGCCGACGACGCCGACGCGGAGGTCCTGGTTGCTGGTGGTCATGCGGTTACGGCTCGATTCTGTGCGTGGCGGAGGGAGTCGGCGGGGAGGAGTCGGCGTGGGAGGTCAGCGCGTGCGGGTCAGCGGCGAGCATCCGAAGATGTGCTGCCGGGTGCGGGTGGCGATCCCGAGCGGGACGTCGATGTCGATGCCGGGCATGTCCTGCTCGACGATCGCGAAGATCTCCGGGTCGATGGCGGCGACCGCCTCGATGATCGGCGCGAAGTCCGGGATGCCGGCCGGCGGCTCGACCATCACGTCGATCGCGGCGTCCGCGAACGCGACATCGTTCTTGAGCACCTCGAAGCGCAGCTCCGGGTCTATCTGCTTGAGGTGCAGATACCCGATGCGTTCCGGGTGGTCCTGGATCAGCGTGACGCTGTCTCCGCCGTAGTAGGCGAAGTGGCCGGTGTCGAGGCAGAGGTTCACGTAGCGCGGATCGGTCTGCGCGAGCAGGCGCTCGACCTCGCGGTGCGTGCCGACGTGGGAGTCGGCGTGCGAGTGGAACTGCTGACGGAGACCGTATTCCTCGAGCAGCATACGACCGAGGCGGTCGTGCCCGGCGGCCAGCGACGTCCACTGCTCGTCGGTCAGCGTGCGCGGCTCCAGGGTCTCGCCGGTGGCATCCGACCGCCAGAGGTCGGGGATGACGACGATGTGCTCGCCGCCGACCGCCCGGGTGAGCGCGGCGACCTTCTCGACCTGCTCGAGGGCGCGGTCCCACTGGTCGGCGCCCTTGTGGAACCCGGTGAAGACGGTGCCGCCGCTGATCTGCAGGTCGCGCTCGGCGAGCTCGTCCAGGAGCTGCGCCGGGTCGGTCGGGAGGTAGCCGTACGGCCCGAGCTCGATCCAGTGGTACCCCGCGGCCTGGACCTCGTCGAGGAAGCGGTCCCACGGTGTCTGCCGCGGGTCCTCCGGGAACCACACGCCCCACGAGTCGGGCGCGGTGCCGATGCGGAGGCCGGAGGTGTGCGCCTCGGCCGGGCGGTGGTCGGTGGCGGTGTCGGTCATCGTCGTCCTTCGGTGGCGGTGGTGGTCGGGGTGGTTCGGTGCGGCGCGCTCAGCCGAGCAGGGGCCGCTGCTGCTTCCGCTGCCGGACGTAGTCGGCGCGCGCGGTCTGCGTGCTCTCCAGCTCGGAGGTCTCCGCGACCGGGACGTCCCACCAGCCCTCGCCGTCCGGCCCGTACACGAACGGGTCGGAGTCGAGGTGGATCAGCGTGGAGGTCGTGGACGCCTTGGCCGCTCTGACCGCCTCCTCGAGCCGGGCGGCGGCATCGGGACCCGGCGCGAGCTCGATCACGTCGATGCCGAAGCTGCGCGCGTTGGCGGCGAGGTCGACGGGCAGGAAGTCGCCGCGCTCGAAGTTCAGCTCGGCCTCATCGCGGTACCGGTAGCGGGTGCCGTAGCGTTGCGAGCCGACCGTCTCGGAGAGGTGGCCGATGGAGGCGTAGCCGTGGTTCTGGATGAGCACGACGACGATCTTGATGCCCTCGGCGACGGCGGTCGCGAGCTCGGTGTGCAGCATCAGATAGGAGCCGTCGCCGACGAGGACGATGACGTCGCGGTCGTCGCCGGCCGCTTCGAGCCCGCGTTTGACGCCCATCCCGCCGGCGATCTCGTAGCCCATGCACGAGAAGGCATATTCGACGTGGTAGCCGAGTGGGTCGCGGACGCGCCACAGCTTGTGGAGGTCGCCCGGGAGGGAGCCCGCCGCCTGCACGACCACGTCGCGCGGGTCGGAGGCCCGCTGGACCGCGCCGATGATCTGCGGCTGACCGATGAGCGAGGATTCGCCGTCGAGAGTCGTGGGAGCGAGGGCCTCGTCGGCAACGGCGTCCCACTCCGTCTTCTCCTCAGCGATCCACGTCGCGTAGCCGGGGTGCACCGTGTGCCCGGCGAGGGCCGCGGTCAGGGCCGTGAGCGCCTCCCGCGCGTCGGCGATCAGCGGGAGTTGCGAGCCGTGCTTGTAGGCGTCGAACGGTGCGACGTTGAGGTTCACGAACCGCACGTCCGGGTTCTGGAAGACCGTGCGGCTGGCGGTGGTGAAGTCGCTGTAACGGGTCCCGACACCGATAACGAGGTCGGCCTGCGCGGTGACCCGGTTGGCGGCGGTCGTGCCGGTCGCGCCGACGCCGCCGAGGTACTGCGGGTGGTCCCAGCTCAGCGAGCCCCCGCCGGCCTGCGTGGTGCCGACCGGGATGCCGGTGGCCTCCACGAACGCGCGCAGCACGTCCTCCGCGCCCGAGTACAGCATCCCGCCGCCCGCGACGATCACCGGACGCTGCGCGCCGCGGATGGCGTCGACAGCCGCCTGCAGCGCCCAGCCCTCCGGGACCGGGCGGCGGACGTGCCAGTCGCGGGGGGCGAGGAACTCCTCCGGGACGTCGAGCGCCTCGGCCTGCACGTCCTCCGGCAGCGCGATGGTCACTGCGCCGGTCTCGGCCGGGTCGGTCAGCACGCGCATCGCAGCGAGGGCGATCGAGAAGAGCTGCTCCGGCCGCTGCACGCGGTCGAAGAACCGCGACACCGGACGGAAGGCGTCCGTCACCTGGATGCCGAGATCGTGCGGGTGCTCGAGCTGCTGCAGCACCGGGTCGGCGACGCGCGTCGCGAACGTGTCGGACGGCAGCAGCAGCGCCGGGAGGCGGTTGGCCGTCGCGAGGGCGGCGCCGGTGATCATGTTGGCGGCGCCCGGTCCGACCGAGGCGGTCGAGGCGAGCGTGGCCCGGCGGCGGTGGATGCGGGCGTAGCCGACCGCCTGGTGGACCATCGCCTGCTCATTGCGCGCCTGGTAGTACGGCATCAGGGTCGGGTCCTGCACGTTCGCCTGCTTGAGCGCCTGGCCGATGCCGGCGACGTTGCCGTGCCCGAAGATGCCGAGCATCCCGGGGATGGTGCGCTCGCGCACGTCGCCGTCGACGGTCCACTGGTTGGCGAGGAACTCGACGAGCGCCTGGGCCACCGTCATCCTGCGGGTCGTCGCCGTGTTGGTCATCATTGCGCGGCTCCTTGCGTGGTCGAGACGTAGGGAAGGCGAGGGTCGGTGTCCTGGGCGGTCCAGGTGTCGCGCAGCCAGGCCTGGCGCGGATCGTCGCTGATCAGCCACGCCCGCTCCTCCCCCGGCCCGGCCATGACGTTGAGGTAGTAGAGGTCGTACTCCGGGGCCGCGACCGCCGGGCCGTGGTAGCCGAACGGCACCAGGGCGATGTCGCCGGTGCGCACGAGCGCGTTGGTCTCGATATCGCCGGCGGCCGAGCGATAGGTGGCGAAGCTCCCGAAGGCGTCGGCGATCGCCGGGGCGTTCGCGCCGCGCACGGGAGCCGACTCGAAGTAGTAGATCTCCTCGAGCCGGGACTCGTGGCCGGGCACGTCCTCGTCGTGCTTGTGGGCGGGATGCGACGACCAGTTGCCGGACGGAGTGATGACCTCGCACACGATCAGGGAGGCCGCATCCACGGCTCCCGGAGTGCCGAAGTTGTGCACTTGACGGCTGTCCCGGCCAGCGCCGCGCAGCTCGACGGGCACCGCATCCTTCGCGATGTACACCGACGGCTTGCGCACACGCGTCGGGGCCTCCGTTACGGCCACCCGGCCGAAGCCGGTGACCTTCAGGCCGTTGCCCGCTCCGATGTAGACCACGTCCGTCGGCCCGTCGAAGACACTGGACCGGCCGGCGAGGTGGGTGGTCTGCCCCTCGTGCTCGACCGCGAACGACCCGGCAAGCGGGACGACGATGCGCTCGACGTCACCGGCCTCCAGCTCGACTGCGTTGCCGGCGAGCTCCGCGACCCTGAGCCCGGTGTGCTGCCAGCCGTCGAGGGAGTCGTCGACCACGGACTCCCACCACCGGTCGCTCAGCGCGCCGCGCGGGAAGAACCATTCGTTGTGCTCTGCCACGTCTGCGATCCTCAGGTGTTCTGCGGGAAGCCGAGGTTGATGCCGCCGTGCGTCGCCGGGTCGAGCCAGCGGCTGGTGATCGCCTTCTCGCGGGTGAAGAAGTCGAAGCCGTGCACGCCGTACGCCTTGGCGTCGCCGAACAGGGAGGCCTTCCAGCCGCCGAACGAGTGGTACGCGACCGGGACCGGGATGGGCACGTTGATGCCGATCATGCCGACCTGCACTTCGTTCTGGAACCGCCGGGCGGCGCCGCCGTCGTTGGTGAAGATCGCGGTGCCGTTGCCGAACTGCCCGGAGTTGATGAGGTCGAGACCCTCTTGGAAGGTCTGCACGCGCACGATGGACAGCACCGGCCCGAAGATCTCCTCGCGGTAGGCGGCGGAGGTGAGCGGGATGTTGTCGATGAGCGTCGGGCCGAAGAAGAAGCCGTCCTCGTGGCCCTCCACCGTGAAGCCGCGGCCGTCGACCACGATGTCCGCGCCGTCGGCCTCGGCGATGTCGACGTAGCCGGACACCTTGTCGCGGTGCACACCGGTGATCAACGGCCCCATGTCGGGCTCGCCCTGGCCGTCGCCCGCGCCGTTGCCGATGCGCAGCCTGCCGATGCGCTCGGTGATCTTCGCGATGAGGTCGTCCGCGACCGGCTCCACGGCGAGCACGACCGAGACAGCCATGCAGCGCTCGCCCGCCGCGCCGTACCCGGCGTTGACCGCCTGGTCGGCCACCAGGTCGAGGTCGGCGTCGGGCAGCACCAGCATGTGGTTCTTCGCGCCGCCGAGCGCCTGGACGCGCTTGCCGTTCTTGGACGCCGTCTCGTAGATGTACTGCGCGATCGGGGTCGAGCCGACGAACGAGATGGACTGGACGACCGGGCTGTTCAGGAGGCCGTCGACGGCGAGCTTGTCGCCCTGGAGCACGGTGAAGACGCCGTCCGGGAGGCCGGCCTCCTTCCAGAGCGCGGCGATCCACAGTGCGGCCGACGGGTCCTTCTCGCTCGGCTTGAGCACCACGGCGTTGCCGGCCGCGATCGCGACCGGGAAGAACCACATCGGCACCATCGCCGGGAAGTTGAACGGGGAGATGATGCCCACCACGCCGAGCGGCTGCTTCAGCGAGTACACGTCGATGCCGGTCGACGCGTTCTCGGAGTAGGCGCCCTTGATCAGGTGCGGGAACCCGGTCGCCAGCTCCACGACCTCCTGACCGCGCAGGATCTCGCCCATCGCATCGGAGAGCACCTTGCCGTGCTCGGCCGTGATGATCGCGGCCAGCTCGCCCTTGCGCGCGTTCAGCAGCTCGCGGAACGCGAAGAGCACCGTCTGGCGCTTGGCGATCGAGTACTGGCCCCACACCTCGAAGCCACGCTGCGCCGAGGCGATCGCCTCGTCGATCTCGGCCTGATCGGCGAGGGCGACGTTCGCCGTCGCGACGCCGAGGGCCGGGTTGAAGACCGGAGCGGTGCGCCCGCTCGTGGAGGGCCGCGCGGCGCCGTCGATCCAGTGCGGGATGGTCGGCAGCTCGCCCGCGGCGACGGGGGCGGTGGTGGTGTCGGTGCTGGTCATGGTGTGTTCCTTCGAGGTACTGGGTGCGGGTGAGCGGGCCGGATCAGCGGCCGTGGACGAGGGAGGCGGCGATGTCGACCGCGCGGCCGACGTCCCCGTCCTTCGGGTAGAGGAGCGTACGCCCGACGACGAGGCCGTGCACGCCCGGGAGCGCGAGTGCGGCCTCCCACGACGCGAAGGTCTCCTCGGGCGCGGCGTCGGTGTCGCCGCCGAGCAGGAGCGCGGGCAGCGTGGTCGCCGCCATGACGCGCTCCATCTCGGGCACGACCGGGAGCTTGAGCCAGGTGTACGCCGACGAGGCGCCCAGGCCGGAGGCGATGGCCACCGAGTGGATGACCGCGTCCGTCGTGAGGTCGTTGACGACCCGGCCGTCGTTCCAGCGGCTCAGGAACGGCTCGAGGAGGATCGGGAGCCGCGCGCGGGCCGCCGCGGTGACAGCGTGCGCCGTCGCCTCCAGCGTGCGCGCCGTTCCGGCGTCCTCCAGGTTGATGCGGACGAGCAGTTTGGCCGCGTCAACGCCGTCGTGCACCATCGCGTCGACGTCGTAGCCGGTGTAGCGGTCGTCCATCTCGAAGACGGCGCCGCGGAGGCCGCCGCGGTTCATCGAGCCGACGGCGATCTTGTCGTCGAGGGCGCCGAGCAGCGCCAGGTCTTCGATGATGTCCGGGGTGCCGAGCACGCCGTCCACGCCTGGCCTGGACAGCGCGAGCGCGAGCCGCTGGAGGAGGTCGTAGCGGTCGGCCATCGCGATCGGGTCGTCGCCGACGCCAAGGGCGCCCCGGGCCGGATGGTCGGCCGCGACGATGAACAGGCGGCCGTCGTCGCGGACCAGCGGGCGGCGGGTGCGCGTGGCGAGCACGGTCGCCACGTCGTCGGGGCTGGCGTGGCGGCGGGCGCGGAGGCGCTCGAAGGCGGCCGTGTCGATGATCGGAGCAGGGCCGGCGATCAGGTCAGCTGTGGACATTCTGGAGCTCCTTCAGCACCGACTCGACCTCGGCGGTCGTCGGCATGGCGGTGGAGCACTCGCGGCGCGTGGCCACGATGGCTCCTGCGATGTTGGCGAAGCGGATGACCCGCTCCAGCGACCAGTCCTGCAGCAGGCCGTAGCAGAGCGCGCCGCCGAAGCCGTCGCCCGCGCCGAGGCCGTTGACGACCTCCACGAGGTACGGAGGCACCTCCACGGTCTCCTCGCGGGTCTTGGCGAGGACGCCCCGCGGGCCCTGCTTGACCACGGCCAGCTCGACGCCGCGCTCGAGGAGGGCGTCCGCCGCTCGCAGCGGCTCGGTCTCGCCCACCGCGATCTCGCACTCCTCGCGGTTGCCGACGGCGACCGTGACGTGGCCGAGCGCGCGCTCGACCTCGGCCGTGGCCGCCGCCCCGTTCGGCCAGAACATCGGCCGGTAGTCCAGGTCGAGGACGGTGAGCGGCCGACGACCCCGCGCCTCCCACGCCACATGGTGCGCGGTGCGGCTCGGGTCGCGGGACAGGCCGGTCACGGTCGACCAGTAGATGCGCGCCCGGCTGATCGCGTGGAGGTCGAGGTCCTTCGCCGTGAGGGCGAGGTCGGGCGCGAGCGGGTCGCGGTAGAAGTACAGCGGGAAGTCATCCGGCGGGAAGATCTCGCAGAAGGTCACCGGCGTCTTGAGAGTGCCGACCGTGCCGACGAACCGGTCGTCGACTCCCAGCCGGCGCAGCTCGCGGTGGGCGTACCGCCCGAACGGGTCGTCGCCTGTGGCGGTCACCACCGCCGAGCGGAGACCGTGCCGCGCGGCGGCGATCGACACGTTGGTCGCGCTGCCGCCGAGGAACTTGCCGAACGTCTCGACGTCCTCCAGCCCCACCCCGTCTTGCAGGGGGTAGAGGTCGACACCGATGCGCCCGATGGTGATCAGGTCGAACGGCTCCCCATGCTCGGTCATGTCGTGGAACTCCTTCGTCGTGCTGTGGTGCGTGTCGAAAGCCTATCATTTGACAGGACAAACTATCAATCTGCACAATCGAGACGATCCCTTCTCTCGAGACCATCGGAGGCCCCCATGCCCCTCGTCCGCATCGAACTCCAGGAAGGCCGCGCGGCTGCCGCCGTCCGCGCCATCGCCGACGCCGTCCACGACGCCATCGTGAGCGAGTACGGCATTCCCCGGCGCGACCGGTTCCAGATCGTCACCGAGCGCCCGGCCGGGTCGATCATCGCGGAGGACGCCGGGCTGGGCTTCGAGCGCAGCGACGGCGTGGTCGTCATCCAGATCTTCACGCAGCGCGGCCGCGCGACCGAGGCCAATCAGAGCCTGTTCGCCGAGATCGCACGGCGGCTCGCGGAGGTCGGCATCGCCGGGGAGGACGTCTTCATCGGCTACGTCGAGAACGGTCCGGAGGACTGGTCGTTCGGCTTCGGGAGGTCGCAGTACCTGACCGGGGAGCTCGCCGTGCCGAGCGCGGTGGTCGCCTGAGCCGTCGTCCATCTGCGCCTCAGGGCGCTCCGACGCTCGCCTGCAGGGCCCGGATGAGCGACTGAGCGTCGTACGGGCCCATGTGGCGGCGACCGTTGATGAAGAAGGTCGGCACGGCGGTGATGTCCATCGCCTCCGCGTCGAGCATGTCGTCCCTGACCCGCGCCGTGACCTCGGGCGAACCCAGGTCGGCCTCGAACCGCGCCAGGTCCAGACCGAGCTCCTCGGCGCGGCGCATGATGTCCGATGGGAGCTGGTGCTCCTGGTCGGCGAAGAGGCTGCGCTCGAACGGGAAGAACTTTCCCTGCCTGGCGGCGGCTTCCGACGCCTCGGCCGCGGCGAGCGCGTTGGGATGGAACCGCGTCAGCGGGGCGTGCCGCCAGACGTAGCGCAGGTTGTCGCCGAGCTCCCGCCGCACCTCCTCCACCGACCCGGTCGCCTTGAGGCAGAAGCCGCACTGGAAGTCGCCGTACTCCACGATCGTGAACGGCGCGTCCGGGTCGCCGAAGATGTGGTCGCGCTTCGGGTCGACGGGGCGCACGAGCGTGAGCCCCATCTCCTCCTTGGGCCGGCGCGCGTCGGAGAGGCGGAACACGATCGTCGCGACGGCGAATGCGATCACCGTCGCCGCCAGGACCCCGACCCTGGCGGCGTTCTGGGCGGCCTCCTCCGGGATGGCGAGGTCCACGATGAACAGCGAGATGGTGAAGCCGATGCCGCACAGGGCGGCGCCGCCGGCCAGCCGGTCCACGGTGAGGCCCGGGCCGAACTCTCCGATGCGCAGCGCCCGCAGCAGCACGGTCGAGCCGAACACGCCCACGAACTTGCCGACCACGAGCCCGGCCACCACGCCCCACGCCAACGGGGAGACCGCGGCGCCGACCAGGATGTCGCCGTTCAGCCGCACGCCCGCGTTGGCGAGCGCGAACAGCGGGAGCACCACGTACGCCACGTACGGCGACCACGCCGACTGCAGCCGCTCGTTGATGGAGATGGACTCCCGGAGGCTGTTCGCCGCAGCCCGCGCGTACTCGGTGTTCGGCGACTGGCGGAACGTCCTCGCCAGGTCGAGCGCGTGCTCCACGTCCCGCCGGTTCGGCCGGTACACCGGGATCAGCAGCGCGATCGCGACGCCGGCCAGCGTCGGGTGCACGCCGGAGGCGAGGAACGCCAGCCAGACGATCACGGCGAGCGTCCCGTAGACCGGTCCGCGGCCGCCGCGGAGGTACCGCGTGAAGTACACACCGACCAGCCCGACCGCTGCGACGATCAGCGGCACGGGGTTGAAGTCCTTGGTGTAGACCAGCGCGATGATGCTCAGCGCGCCGATGTCGTCCACCACGGCGAGCGCGAGCAGGAACACCCGCAGGCGGCCGACCGCGCGAGGACCGATCAGGGCGAGGCCGCCGACCAGGAACGCCGTGTCGGTCGAGATCACGACGCCCCACGCGTTGGCGTGCCCCGTCCCCATCGCGAACAGCACGAAGATGCCCGCGGGCACCGCGAGCCCGAAGATCGCCGCGACCACGGGGACGACGGCGCGCGACCAGCTCGTGAGCTCGCCGATCGCGAACTCGCGCCGCACCTCCAGCCCCACGGTGAAGAAGAAGATCGCCATGAGCGCGTCGTTGACGAGGGCGTGGAGGGTGAAGTCGAGGTGGAGGTCGCCCAGCCCGAGCGTGAGGTGCGTCTCCCAGAAGTGCTCGTAGCCGGTGAAGGAGATGTTCGCCCAGACGATGGCGATGAGCGTCGCGAGCAGCAGGAGGAGCGCGCCGATGCGGCTGCGTCCCATCGCCCGGAACCGCTCGGCCAGGGTGGGCCGCCGGTCACGGGAGGCGCCGACGTCCTCCGGATCCGGCGAGCGCTGGATCAGGGTCAGGTTCGTCATGGTCCATCTCAACGCTTTCGGCGCGAGAGCGCCAGACCCCGAGAGGCTCTAGACCAACGGGGGTGCGTGCGTGGACGGCGTGGTGGAGGACTCTGGAAATCGAACCAGACAAGTCGCCCCGATAGGCGAATCCCCCGTGGATCACTCCACCTTACAAGCTCGAGTGCTCGGCCACGGTCAGCTCCGCCGTGTCGGCCAGAGCGCCGAGCAGGCGCAGCTTCTCGGCGTCGGCGTCCGTGGCGGCGTGGTACAGCACGAGCACGATCCCGTCGGTGCCGGTGACCTGCAGCTTCTCGCGGTGCACCGTGAGCGACCCGACCTGGGGATGCTGGAATGCGAAGGTCGCGCCCTGCCGCTCGCGCACGTCGTGCCGGCTCCACAGCCTCCGGAACACCGGACTCGCGATCGACAGCTCGCCGACCAGCTCGACCACGCGCGCGTCGTCGGCGTCCGCGCCGACCGAGCGCCGGAAGCCCGCGATCAGCACAGCCGAGGCGGCCTCCCAGTCGGGGAAGAGCGCCTGCTCGGCCGGGTCGAGGAACACGTCGCGCATCCGGTTGCGGCCAGGGACCAGCCGAGGCGAGAGCGCGGAGGCGAGGGCGTTGGCAGCCAACACGTCGAGGTAGCGGCCCTCCACGAACGCCGGGAACGGAAGCTGCGGCACGAGTGCTGCCAGGCTCTCGGGTAGCGTCTCGGCCCGCGGGCGGCGCGGCCGGCGCGGCGCCCGGTCGCTGTCCGGCAACCCGAGCAGGTACGCGGTGGCCTCCTCGTCCAGTTGCAGCACGCGCGCGATCGAGCGCAGCACCTGCCCGGACGGGTTGCGGTCGCGGCCCTGCTCCAGCCGCAGGTAGTACTCGGCGCTGATGCCGGCGAGCATCGCGACCTCCTCGCGGCGGAGGCCGGCGACCCGGCGCGTGCCGAGCACGGGGATGCCGAGGCTCTCGGGCGAGACCAGCTCGCGGCGGGCGCGCAGGAACTCGCCCAACAGGTTGCCCTGCCCCTCCGCCTCGACGTTCATGCGGTCAACGCTACGCGGAGACGCGCCGGGCAGGGTGTCCCTCGCACTACCAGTGTGGACAGGGGGCTGGATGCTTCGGGCCGGCGGGGGAACCATCGAACGGTCAGCACCCGACCAACCGAAAGGACCGAGCATGGCAGACCAACGCATCCTCGTCACCGGCGGCTCCGGCTTCATCGCCGGGCACATCATCCTCCAGCTCCTGGGCAGCGGTCACGAGGTCCGCGCCACCATCCGCTCGCTCGATCGCGAGGACGCCGCGCGCGCCGCACTGGCCGAGGCGGGGATGACGAACGGGGACGCGCTGCGCTTCGTCGCGGCCGACCTCCTGGACGACGCCGGCTGGGCCGAGGCGGTCGACGGCGTCGACGCGGTGCTGCACGTCGCCTCCCCCGTCCACCTCGGGCCGGTCGACGACGAGGACGACGTGATCGTGCCGGCGCGGGAGGGCACCCTGCGGGTGCTGCGCGCCGCCAGGGACGCCGGAGTGCCGCGCGTCGTGCTCACCTCGGCCTTCCACGCGGTCGGGTTCGGTCATCCGCCCCTCGACCGCGCGTTCACGGAGGCCGACTGGTCGCCGCTCGACGGCCCGGGGATGGACGCTTACGGGCGCAGCAAGGTCCTCGCCGAGCGCGCGGCGTGGGAGCTGCTCGACGGCGGCTCCACCGAGCTGGTCACGATGCTCCCGGTCGCGGTCGTCGGGCCGCTGATCGGCACGGGCCTCTCGGGTGCGAACCACCTGGTGCGGCGCGTGCTCACGGGCGAGCTGCCCGCGTATCCGGACTTCGCCGTCCCGTTCGTGGACGTGCGGGACGTCGCCGCCGCCCACATCGCCGCGATCACCGCGGAGGGCGCGCCGGGCGAGCGCTTCCTGCTCGCGTCACAGGAGGACGCGGTGCCGCTCGCGAAGGTCGGCGCTGTGCTGCGGGACGAGCTCGGCGAGCGCGCGATCCGGGTGCCCCTGGCGACGGCGCTGCTTCCCGACGCCGCCGTGCGCGCCGCGGCAGAGGCGAACCCGGGGATGCGGTCGATGTCGGCAGAGCTCGGCTACCGCAAGAAGGTGTCGACCGAGAAGGCGCGGCGCGTGCTCGGGTTCGAGCCGCGCCCGTGGCAGCAGGCAGTGGTCGCTGCCGCCGAAAGCATGCTCGCCAAGGGCGTCGCCTGACGTCGAGGGGCACGTAAGCGCCCCTAAAACGCAGTTTTAAGGGCGTTTACGTGCCCCTCGGCGGTTCCAGCAGCGAGGTGTAGAGGTGTTGCGTCGCTTGGCTCGGGGAGACGCCGAGCTCGTCGCGCAGCAGCGCGCGCAGCTCGCCGTACACCGCGACCGCTGCGCCGACATCGCCCTGCAGCTGCAGCGCCCGCATGAGCACCTGGTAGCCGGTCTCCCGCAGCGGTGCGACCGACACCAGCCGGCGCCCCGCGCGCACGGCAGCGGGGAGCTCGGTGCCGCCCATCTCCAGGGTCGCGACCGCGTAGGCGTCCAGCGCGCGCACGAGGATGTCGGCGAGCGCGCGACGCTCCTCCTCGATCCAGCCGGCGTCCTCGCCGGGCAGGAACTCCCGCTGGGCCACCAGCATCGCGCCGATCGCGGGACCCCAGGCCGCCGCCCAGTGCCCGAGGGCGACCTGCGACTCGGCGCGGTGGACGGCCTGCTCCGCCCACTCCACGTCGACGTGGGCGTCGTCGCCCAGCTCCAGCCGCAGCGCCGACCGCCCCTCCAGCGCGTCGGCGCCGAGCAGCCGCCTCAGCTTGGACACCAGCGGGTTCAGTCCGGCGCCGTGGACGGCGACCGCGCCGGGCCAGACCGCCTCGGCCAGCTCGTCGCGGGTGCACGGGCGGTGCCGGTTGAGCACGAGGTACGCGAACAGCAGCCGTCCCTGGCGGCCGGGGAGGCCGTCCTCCAGCCGCTCAGCGGCCACTTCGAGGTGCAATGTCCCGCAGAGCTGAACCCGGACCCCACCGGACGCCAACGTCATGCCAACATTCTGCCAACGGGCCGTGCGTAGAACTATGAGGGAGGACGAGATGACCAGGATCATCCGGTGCGAATGCGGCTACATCGCCCGCGGCGAGACGGACGCAGAGGTCGTCGACGACATCAGCGCCCACATGCAGTCCGACCATCCTGCCCTCTTCCAGGCAGTCGCGCGGGAGGACCTGCTCGGCTGGATCCAGTTGGAGTGAGCCGCAAGGAGGCCACCATGAGCTCCACCACCACTACCCGAGCCGAGCGCGACGTGCGCGCCGACGCTCCTCTCGACCCCGTCCCTCTTGTTCGGCCGGACTGGCTCGAATCCCACCTCGCGGACCCCAGCGTCCGCGTCATCGAGGTGGACGTGAACGCCACCGCCTACATGTCGGGCCACCTCCCCGGCGCCGTGCTCTGGAACCCGTACGCCGACCTCAAGGGCCCGGACTACCGGCCGGTCGCCGATGATGCGATCCGCGCCCTCTTCGAGCGGTCCGGCATCACCCCGGAGACGACCGTCGTCTTCTACGGGTACGCGCCGTCGCTCGGGTTCTGGCTGATGAAGCTCTACCGGCACGCGGAGGTGCGCATCCTCGACACCTCCCGCGCGGTCTGGCAGGAGGCCGGCCGGCCCTGGACGACCGGGACGCCGGACGTGGCGCCCTCCCGCTATCCGCTGCCCGAACCGGACGGCGCGATCCGGGCCACCGCCGCCGACGTGCGCGCGGCGATCCGCCGCGCAGGGAGCACGATCGTGGACGCCCGGAGCGCCGCCGAGTACACCGGCGAGCGCTTCTGGCCGTCCGGGACACCGGAGCCCGGAGGTCGCGCGGGCCGCATCCCGTCGGCGGTGAACGTGGACGCGTCCGGCGTGTTCGACGAGCGCGGCCGGTTCCGCGACCGCGACACCCTGGCGGGCATGTTCGCCGCGGTCGACCCCGGCGCGGACGTCATCACCTACTGCACGATCGGCAACCGCGGCTCTGCGGAGTGGTTCGCTCTGCGCTACCTGCTCGGGCACGCGAACGCGCGGGTGTACGACGGCTCGTGGGCGGAGTGGGGGCACGACCCGGACACGCCGATCGCGTGAGGCAGCGTCACTGACCGTCCTTCCGGATCCACCGGAAGGACAGCCGGCACGCGACCAGCCCCGCCACCAGCCAGATCAGCAGCACCACCGCGATCCAGCCGAGCTGCCAGCTCCCGCTCGGCTCGGCGGCCTCGAAGCTCGCCGGGAGGAACACGCTCCGCATGCCCTGCGCGATCCACTTGAGCGGGAACAGGCTGGCGATGTTCTGCAGCCAGGTCGGCAGCAGGTTGAAGGCCAGGTAGACGCCGGAGATGAACTGCAGCACCAGCACGATCGGGATGATGACCGCCGTCGCGCTCTTGCCCGTGCGCGGCACCGCCGAGAGCGCGATCCCCAGCACGGCCGAGGTGACGATCCCGAGCACGTAGATCCACGCGAACCGCAACCACGCTTGCGGGTCCGTCGGAAGTGCCACCCCGAACAGCACCCGGGCGACGAGCAGCAGCAACGCGATCTGCAGGATGCTCGTCGCGATGACCTGGCCCATCTTGCCCAGGAAATACGAGACGACCGGCAGCGGGGTGCCGCCCAGGCGCTTCAGCGTCCCGTCGCTCTTCTCCACGGCGATGTCGACGGCGAGGTTCTGCACGCCGCTGAGGAGGATGCCGGCGGCGATCATCCCGGGCAGGTAGTAGGCGGCCTGCGTGATGCCACCGCTGCCGTCGGGGGCGGCGCCGACCTTGCCGAGGCCCTGGAACGCGACCGAGAAGATCCCGAGCATGACCACCGGGAACAGGAAGGTGAAGAAGATGGTGTCCGCCTGGCGGAAGTACACGACCACCTCGTAGCGGATCCGGGACCAGCCCAGCGCGACCGAGGTCATGCGGCCACCTCCTGGCCGGTGGTCGTACCGGCCCGCTCGTCCGCCTCGCGCACCAGAGCGAGGTAGATGTCCTCCAGGCTCGGGCGGATGACCTCCAGGTCGCGGGGCTCCCCGCCGGCCTCCGCTGCGAGGCGGGCGACCAGCGCGCCCGGTGCGTCGGTGCGCTCTTCGTGCGGCGCACCGGTGGAGTCCCGCCAGCGGACGATCGGGATCTTCGCCGCCGACCCGCCGATCGCATCCACCGCGCCGATGTCGAGCAGCGCGCCGTGCGCGATCACGGCGGCCCGGTCGCTGAGCTGCGCGGCCTCATCCAGGTAGTGGGTGGTGAGCAGGATGGTGGTGCCCTCCCGTTTCAGCGTGCGCACCAGCTCCCAGAACTGCCGCCGGGCCTCCGGGTCGAACCCGGTCGTCGGCTCGTCGAGGAAGAGCAGTTCTGGGCGCCCGATGACGCCGAGCGCGACATCCAGCCGCCGGCGCTGACCTCCGGACAGGTTGCGGATGCGGACCTTCGCCTTCTCCTCCAGCCCGACGGCGGCGATGACCTCCTCGACGTCGCGGCTGTGCGGGTAGTAGCGCGCGAATTGCGTGAGCTGCTCGCGCACGGTCACGTTCGCGGCCTCGGCCCCGGACTGCAACACGATCCCGAGCCGCGCCTTCCACGCGGTGCCGGCCTTGCCTGGATCGGCCCCGAGCACACTCGCCTCTCCGCCCGACCGGTCGCGGTAGCCCTCCAGGATCTCGATGGTCGTGCTCTTGCCGGCGCCGTTCGGCCCGAGCAGCGCGAACGTCTCCCCGTCGGCGATCTCGAAGTCGACGCCGCGCAGGGCCTCGAAGGAGCCGTACGACTTGCGGAGGCCGCACACGACCACGGCGGGAGGACGCACATTCATGCGCCCATCATGCCGCCCCGTACCGCCGTCCGCAGCAGTCCTCTGTCGAGGGGCACGTAAACGCCCCTAAAACCCGCGGCACTTTTAGGGGCATTTACGTGCCCTTCGGCAGAGGGGTTAGCGAACCCGCGGGTCAGGCATCGACTTTCTGCGTGTATCGGATCACACTTGCGCATAACGCCGACCTCCCCGATATCACTGGCGGTGCCGGGGTGACCAAGCGGCGGGGACGAGCGTTTCGGGACCTCGTCCCCGCTCCGGCCTCGGCGTGGGGGCGGCCGGCCACTGCTCACGAGCGCTGCCGCACCCGGTCGGAGGAGAGCGCGCGCTCGACCGCGGCTGGCCGGATGCGCTCGGCGGCGCGGCCCGGACGGTCGACGCGCACGGGAACGCCCCGGCGCGCGCCGAGCTGCAGCGCGAGCACCTCGGCGAGATGCAGCGGCCGCTGACCCGGGCCGAGCGTGTCGGCGAGCTGCTCCACCTGCGTGCGGCAGCTGAAGCCGTCGGCGATCACGAGCGTGTCGGCGTCCGCCTCCCGGAGGGCCGGCAGCAGCGCGTGCTCCGCGGCCGCCGCCGACACGTCGAGGTGGCCCGCCTCGAAGCCGAAGTTGCCCGCCAGGCCGCAGCAGCCCTCCACGGTGGTGGTCTCGATGCCGGCCGCGTCGAGGATGGCCTGGTCCGCCCCGAAGCCGCCGACCGCGTGCTGGTGGCAGTGCGGCTGCACGACCGCGCTGCCGCCGACGTGCGGGGGCGACCACTCGGGCGTCCGCTGCAGTAGCTCGGCGAAGGAGGTCGCCCGCTCGGCGACGACGGCGACGTTCGGGTCGTCCGGGAGCAGCTCCGGCGCGTCGGAGCGGAACACCGCCAGGCAGCTCGGCTCCAGCCCGACCAGCGGGATGTCGTCGCCCAGCGCCCCGGTGAGCGCCGCCGCCGTGTGCGCGAGCATCCTCCCGGCCGTCGCGAGCTGACCGGTCGAGATCCAGGTCAGCCCGCAGCAGAGGTGCCCCGGCGGCAGGACGACGCGGTAGCCGGCGTCCTCCAGCACGGCGACCGCCGCGCGCCCGATCGACGGGTGGAAGTTGTCGGTGAAGGTGTCCGGCCAGATCAGCACGTCGCCGAGCGGCGCGGGAGGCGCTGGCGGCCGCGCGGCGAACCAGTCGGTGAAGCGCTGCGGCGCGAACAGCGGCACCGGACGGTCGGGCTCCACGCCGCCGAGGCGCTTCGCGACGCGCGCCACGCCCGGGAGGCGGGCGAGCCGGTTCACGAGGGACGGCGCGACGCTCGCCAGCCGCGCCCAGACCGGCAGCCAGCCCATCGTGTAGTGGGCGGCCGGGCGCAGCCTCCCCGCGTAGTGGTGCGACAGGAACTCGGCCTTGTAGGTCGCCATGTCGACGTTCACCGGGCAGTCGGTCTTGCAGCCCTTGCACGACAGGCACAGGTCGAGCGCGTCCTTCACCTCCGTGGAGCGCCAGCCGTCGGCGATCGGGCTCTCCCGGTACTGCCCCTCCAGCATCTCGAAGAGCAGCCGCGACCGGCCGCGGGTGGAGTGCTCCTCCTCGTTCGTGGCGCGGAACGACGGGCACATGACGTTGCCGCTGTGGCTGCGGCAGTTGCCGACGCCCACGCAGCGCAGCGCGGCGCGGTCGAACTGCCCGCGGTCCTTCGGGTACGAGAAGTGCAGCTCCACGTCGACCTTCGGGCCGTAGCCGGCGCCGAGCCGGAGGTTCTCGGTGGGCAGGTAGGGGTGCACGACCTTGCCCGGGTTCATCCGGTCGTGCGGGTCGAAGAGCGCCTTGAACCGCTCGAATAGCCGGACGACCTCCTCGCCGAACATGATCGGCAGCAGTGCACCGCGCGCCTGCCCGTCGCCGTGCTCGCCGGAGAGCGACCCGCCGTACTGCGCGACCAGCTCGGCGCCGCGACCGATGAACGCGCGGTAGTGCGCGATCCCTTCCTCGGTGACCAGGTCGAACGGGATGCGGCAGTGCACGCAGCCCTGCCCGAAGTGGCCGTAGCGGGAGACGTTCTCGTAGCCGAACTCGTGGAGGAGGCCGCCGAAGTCGCGCAGGTAGTCGCCCAGCCGCTCCGGCGGGACGGCGGCGTCCTCCCAGCCCTCCCAGGTGTCGGGCCGGCCGGGCATCCACGCGGTGGCGCCGAGGCCGGCCTCGCGCACCTCCAGGATCTCCTTCTGGTGCGCGGGATCGTCGAAGAGCCGGTCATCGGGCACGACGTCCCGCTCGCGCAGCGCTGCGACCGTCCGCTGCGCCTTCGCGTCGGACTCCTCCTTGCTGTCGCCGCCGAACTCGCACACCAGCCAGCCGCCGCCCTCGGGGAGCAGCTGCAGCGCCTCCACGTTCTGCCGTTTGGTCTTCTGATCGTTCACCAGCACGCTGTCGATGCCCTCGATGGTCAGCGGGTCGTGCCCGGCGATCGTCGGGGCGGCGTCGGCGGCGTCCTCGATGCTCGGGAAGCCGAGCACCAGGAAGGTGCGCGCCGGCGGCAGCGGCACCAGGTCGAGCTCGGCGTGCAGCACCGTGACCAGGGTGGACTCCGAGCCGACCAGCGCCCGGCCCACGTCGAAGCCCGCCTCCGGCAGCAACGAGTCGAGGTTGTAGCCGGAGACCCGGCGCGGGATCCGCGGGTAGCGCTCGCGGATCAGGTCGCCGTCCTCCTCGGCGAGGTCGCGCATCGCTGTGTAGAGCTCGGCGACCCGGCCGCCTTCGAGCTGGATGCGCTCGAATTCAGCCGTGGGGGTCGGCCCCGCCCAGAACCGGTCTCCCTCGTAGGTCAGCACCTCCAGCCGGCGCACGTTGTCGTCCGTCTTGCCGTAGGCCTGCGCACTGGAGCCGCACGAGTTGTTGCCGATCATGCCGCCGAGCGTGCAGTGCGAGTGCGTCGCCGGCTTCGGGCCGAACTGGAGGCCGTGCGGGGCCAGCAGCGCGTTGAGGTCGTCGAGCACGATGCCGGGCTCGACCACGGCCACGCGCGCGTCTGCGTCGAGGGAGAGCACCCGGTTGCAGTACTTGCTCCAGTCGATGACCACGCCGTGGTTGGTGCACTCGCCCGCGAGGCTCGTGCCGCCGCCGCGGCTGAAGACGGGGGCGGCGAACTCGCGGCAGACGGCGATGGCCTCCACCGCGGCCTCCACGGTGCGCGGGATGACGACGCCGATCGGCACCTGCCGGTAGTTGGAGGCGTCGGTCGAGTAGGCGGCGCGGCTGCCGTCGTCGAAGCGCACCTCCCCGTCGACCCGGTCGGCGAGCGCGCCGGCCAGCGTGCGGACGTCGATACCGCCGGAGGTGATGGTGCTCGACATGATGGTGCCCTTCCTGTCGTCCGACGCCTCTCCTCGGATGGAATGCCTTGGGGCCGCCGAGCGCAAGAGGGAGAACGGATTCGCCAGGCGCGCGAAGCGTCCAGAGGTTGGTCAGGAGGCGCTCAGGGGGCGCAAAGCGCGCGCTCCTAGGGTGGTGGTCCGCGTGGGACGTCCGCGCGAGCCGAGCGGACGGGAGGAGCGGGATGCGCAAGGCGGTCGTCGCCCTCCTCGTGGCCACCCTCATCGTCGCCGGCGGTCTGTTCGCGGCCTCCCGGCTCGTGTCAGCGCCCGCGATCGTCGCCGCCCTGCCCGCGCCGTGCGCCGACGCCACAGCGACCACGGTGGCCGGCCGCGCGGTGCCGAAGGGACCGGTCGCCGGATACTGCGCGCCGGAGCTCGCGATGGCCGCGACGATCCTCCAGGCCGCGCGCGACCAGGGCGTCGGGCAGTACGGCGAGACCATCGGGGTCATGACCGCGATCGGCGAGTCCGGCCTCCGCAACCTCGACTACGGCGACGCGGCGGGCCCCGACAGCCGCGGGCTCTTCCAGCAGCGGGACAACGGCGCGTGGGGCACCCTCGCCGACCGGATGGACCCGTACACGGCGGCGACGAACTTCTTCCGCAAGCTGGCCCGCCTCCCCGGCTGGCAGTCGATGACGCCCACGGAGGCCGCGCACGCGGTGCAGGTCAATGCGGACCCCGGCTACTACGCGCAGTACTGGGGCGACGCGCAGACGGTCGTCGCCGCGCTCGGCGGATGAACCCGCGTCCGCTCAGCGGATGCAGGAGGCGTCAGCGGATATAAGAGGCGTCCGGCCCGGTCTCCCCTGAGCTCTCCAGCGGCGGATCGCGCAGCTCGCTGAGCTCGGCGACGGCGCTCTCGATCGCGTCGAGCGCGAGCCGCAGCGACTCGGCCCAGGCGGCGGGGGCAGCGCCTCCCGCCGTCGCGGCCTTCGCGAGACTCGCGCGCGCTCGGCGGATGGCGTCCTCGGCGGTCTCCAGATTGTCCATGCCGCCATCGTCCCACCGCCGGGGGCGGCGCGGGCAGCTGAGAGTCCTGACAGACGACGCGCCCACCGCCCACCCGGCGTTCACCTGCGCCTCGCGCCCGCCGCCTGGGATGCCGCCGCCGACACGCCCGACCCCGCGCGTCCGCCGTCACCCCGCATTCATGAACCGTTTGGTTGACCCCCCGACGAGGGGCACACCAGTGTCTTGTCTGTGACCTCGCTATGAGGTCTCTCGCCTTCTCACCTCATCCACTCTCGGGAAAGGCCTCGTCCCATGCCTCGCAACACCCCCCGGCGCCAGAAATCCGGCAGGCGCCGTTTCTCCTCCCTCACGCCGCGGCAGCGCGTCCTCGCGGTCACAGCGGCGACCTGCGCGCTCGTCGTCCTCGGCGGCGGCATCGCCACCGCCTCCACCCTCGCCTTCGGGAACCAGCAGGTCGGCGTGAACTACGCCGGCGGCGAGCAGATCTCGTCCGACCAGACGCTCCGGCCGGCCGGAACGCGCCTGATGACGCCGTTCGGCAAGCTCATGGGGTCGACCGTCAGCCCCGACGGCCGCTTCCTCGTCGGCACCAGCGCCGACCGCTCCGTCGACCTCCAGGTCTTCGACCTCAATGGCTACAAGCCGGTCGCGGCGGCGGGCACGCTCTCGGCGACCTCGTTCGCGACCGCGGCCACGAACGCCGGCTACGGCTCGATGAAGTACCTCAAGATCTCGGACGGCACGGTCGGCCAGGAGGGCCCGGTGTTCTCGCCGGACGGGAAGTTCCTGTTCGCGCCGGTCGCGACGGGCATCGTGCGGTACCCGTTCAACGCGGACGGGTCGCTCGGCGCCGGCACCACGATCCCCATCCCGAACTCCGCCGCGGGCCAGGAGGCGCTGACCGCCGGGATGACCTTCTCGCCGGACGGCTCGACCCTCTACGCCGCGGTCAACGGCCAGAACACGGTCGTCGCGCTCGACCCCGCCACCGGCACCGTCAAGCAGACCGTCGCGGTCGGCATCGCCCCGCGTCAGCTGACGTTCGCCGGGAGCACGCTCTACGTCTCCAACGAGGGCGGCCGCTACGCCCTCCCCGGCGAGACCACGATGGGGTCGTACGGCACGCAGGTGCCCGCCGACACCACCCTCGGCACGTCGACGACCGGCACGGTCAGCGTCATCGACACGGCGAACCCGTCGGCTGCGGTCGCCTCCATCCCGGTCCAGCTCCACCCGACCGCGATGCACCTCAGCGGCACGACGCTGTACGTCGCCAACACGAACAGCGACACGGTCTCGGTGATTGACACGCGCTCCGGGGCCGTCGTCCAGACGATCGCGACCCAGCCGTGGGCGTCGTCCAAGACCGGCTACCAGCCGACCGCCGTCACCCTGCAGGGCGACCACCTGCTGGTGTCCCTCGGCAATGCCAACGCGATCGCCGTCTACAAGGTCAACCCCGCCGACCCGCGCGACCCCGCGAGCCTCATCGGCCTCCTGCCGACCGACTACTACCCCGAGAACGTCGCGGCGGTGAACGGCTCGATCGTCGTCACGAACACGCGCGGGATCGACGCGCGGGGGCCGGGGATCACCGTCAACAAGGGTGCGGGCGTCGCGGTGGTGACCGGGCACGGCACGCACTCGACCACGGCGTCGCTCACCAAGTTCGCGCTGCCGAGCGACCAGGCGATCCGCAAGGCGACCGCTCAGGTGTTCGCCCAGAACGGCTGGACCGAGAACTCCCTCAAGCAGGCGCAGGGCGACCAGAGCGACAACGCGTCGGTGGCCATCCCGAAACGCCTGGGAGACCCGTCGGCGATCAAGCACGTGTTCCTCGTCGTCAAGGAGAACCGCGGCTACGACCAGCTCTACGGCGACATGAAGCAGGGCAACGGCGACCCGTCGCTGACCCAGTTCGGCCAGACGGTGACGCCGAACCAGCACGCCCTCGCCTCCCAGTTCGGCCTGTACGACAACACGTACGACATCGGGACGAACTCGGCCGAGGGCCACAACTGGCTCATGCAGGGCGACAACACCGCCTACACCCAGACCAGTGCCGGTGAGTACACCCGCTCCTACGACACGGAGGAGGATGTGCTGGGCCACCAGCGCAGCGGCTTCCTCTGGAACTCGGTGCAGTCCGCCGGGAAGAGCGCGAAGAACTTCGGCGAGTTCGAGTACGGCGAGGGCAAGCCGGCCGGCGCGACCTGGCAGCAGTACTACTGCGCCGCCACGAGCGTCATGGGCGGCGGTTCGTCCGCGCAGCTCTTCGACCCGTCCATCAAGTGGAACGCGGGCTCTGTCATCCCGTCGCTGAACGCGATCTCCGACCCGAACGCGGCGCCGTTCGACCTCGCGGTGCCCGACATCTACCGGTACGAGACCTGGAAGCAGGACTTCGAGAAGAACGGGCCGTCCAACTTCAACATGGTGTGGCTCTCGAGCGACCACACCGGAGGCACCGCCGACCCGAAGGCGATGGTCGCCGACAACGACCTCGCCCTGGGCAAGATCGTCGACGAGATCTCGCACTCGCCGTACTGGAAGGACTCCGCGATCTTCGTGGCGGAGGACGACAGCCAGGACTCGGCCGACCACGTCGACGGCCACCGTGCGCCCATCCAGGTCATCAGCCCGTATGCCGCGCACGGCAAGACGGTGAGCACCTACTACTCGCAGATCAGCATGGTGCGCACGATCGAGCAGATCCTCGGCGCCCAGCCGCTGAACCAGAAGATCGCCGCGGCGACCCCGATGGTGGACGCGTTCAGCAACAAGCCGGACCTGACGCCGTACACCGCGGTCCCCAACCAGATCCCGCTGACCGAGGGCGTGGCGACCAAGCCCGCCTGCGGCTACGACACCCTCGGCCAGACCGGAGCCGCGGCCGCCGCGGTGAACGCCCAAGCAGAGAAGGACACCGCCGTGCCCGCGTCCGAGAAGTCGGTCGCGGCCGAGTGGCAGAAGTGGTCGGGGAAGCAGCACTTCACAGGAACGGCGGGCCACCCGGCCATCCCGGACTACGACAACCCGCTGCTGATGAACCGCTACACCTGGTACCAGACCAAGCACTGGACGTCGCCCTACCCGGGTGATGCGAAGATCTACGGTCCGAACGACGTGCCGGGAATCGCTCCAGGCTCGACCAACCACGACGACCAGTAGCCGTCGAAGCGCGGACGCCCCTGCCCCTCGCGGGCGGGGGCGTTCGCGTTCGCGTGTTTACGGGTTCTCGTACGTGCCGTCCAGCCGGGCGCGGGCGATGACGTGACCGCTCATCGCGCGCACGACGTCCTCCAGCCCGAACGAGGCGGGGAGGTCGAGCCGGCGATCCACCGCGAAGAGCTGGAAGACGTAGGCGTGCGGCCCGTGCGACGGCACCGGCATCGGCCCGTGCCAGCCGCGGGAGCCGAGCGACCCCCGGCCGTAGGCGATCCCGGGCGCTGCGCCCTTCCGCGCCAGGCCGCCCTCCGGCAGCGCGCCGAGCGACGGGTCGATGCCCCGCGCGATCGTGTGGAGCGCGGGCTCGGCGCGCGGCGCGTCCGGATCCTCCACGATGAGCACCAGCTCCTCTGCGGCGACGGGCGGCGCCGTCCACTCGAGCGCTGGGGACAGGTCCTGCCCGAACAGGCGCCCGCGATACTGCGCGGGGATGGGCGCCCCGTCGGCGAAGGCCGGGCTGGTCAGCACGAACGACTCGGGAGCCTGCAACCCGTCCCGCAGCCAGACGACCTTGTCGCGGCCTGCACGCCGATCGCGCAGCGCCCGTCCGATGGGGTTCGGCATGGTGGAGCCTTTCGGGGAGGGGTGGGTGCGAGGGCCAGCCTAGATGACGCCGGTCAGAGCGACACCCGGGTCCCTGGCGTGCTGTCGAGGAGCAGGTCGCCGAGCCCGGCCGCAGCGAAGGCGGACACGAAGGCGTCGGTGTCCTCGGTGAAGTGCGCCCAGCCCTCGGTGTGCGCGGGGAGTACGCGTGGCCGCCCCAGAATCCGTGCCGCTTCCGCGGCCTCCGCGCTCGTGAGCGTGAGGAAGCCGTCGACCAGCGGGGTCCGCGCCGCCCCCGCGAACAGGACCGCGAGCTCGATCGCCGGGAAGCGCTCGGCGATGTCCGCCACGAGGTCGAGCGAGGCGTTGTCGCCGGAGACGTAGACCGTGGGCGAGTCCACCGCCTCCAGGACGAACCCGGTCACGGGACCGGTGGCGGCCTCGGTCCCCTCCGGCCCGTGCCGGGCGGGGACGGCGGTGACGGTGACCCCGCCGATCACGACGGACTCCCACGGTTCGAGCCCGCGGCACGCCGCGTCGAGGCGTGAGGCTGCGAGGGGTGTGGTCACGACGAGGGCCGCCTTCCGCAGATACGCGCGACCCCCGCCGTCGAGGTTGTCCGGGTGCTGGTCGTGCGAGAGCAGCACCGCGTCGATGCGCCCCAGGTCGCCGGGCTGGAGGCGCGCGTCCGCGGTCTTGGTCAGCACCCGGGAGCCGATCGGATACTCACCCGCCCGATCGAAGGTCGGGTCGACGGCGAAGCGGCCGCCACCGAACTCGATGACGAGGCTGGGGCCGCCGAGCGAGAGGACGCGCGGGCGGGCGGAGGTCGGGACGTCGTTTGAGGGAGTGGTCACTTCTCCATCGTAGGAACCGGGAGCTCCCACAACGAAGCGACGGGAAGACCCCAGAGCCGGTCGGAATAGCGGTATCCCGTACGACCCGTGTTGAGAACGATCCCTGCGATGAATCGATCTCCGAGCCTGTCGCGCAGATAGCGCAGTCCTCCGAAATGATCGGTCTTGAAGGTGCTCCCGGACTTGACCTCGATGGCCAGCACGCTGCCGTCGGCCAACTCGATCACGATGTCGACTTCGACCCCGCTCTTCGTCCGATAGTGGAAGAGCTCGAACTCTTCGTCGGACCAGGTCTGCTGTTTCAACAGCTCACCGACGACGAACCCCTCCATGAGGGCGCCGATGTGGTTCGCAGTCCCATCGACTGGCGTGAGTTGGCCCTCGGTCACGCGTGACAGCCGTGCGGCGAGACCGGAGTCCGAGATCGTCGCCTTCGCTCGTCCCGTCTCGCGAGAGGTGAGATTGGGCGACCAGGGCTGGAGGAGATCCACGAGGAACAGCATCTCCAGCGTGTCGAGATAGGCCGTGATCGAGGTAGGAGGGATAGCGGCGTCCTGAGCGAATCGCGCTTTGACCAGCTCGCCGGACTGGTTCGCCGCGATAAGGCGGAGCAGGCTCTTCAACCGCTGCGGGTCGGCGATGTTGATGAGCTCGCGAGCATCGCGACGGACGAGGCGATCGATGTAACCGTCGAGCCAGATGCTGCGAAGCCGGGCGGTCCGGTCGTGCGCGTCCGGATAACCGCCAGACGCGATCATTCGTGCGTAATCATTGCGAGTCACCTCCGATGTCACAGTCGCCTTGAGTGCGCCGCCGAGAGCGGCGCGGACGAAATCCTCCCTCGTTCCGCGGAGTTCCCCTTGCGAGAACGATCGCAGCGAGACGGATATCGCGCGCCCCGCGAGACTGTCTGTCGCGCGTCTTGAGCGGAGAAGGTCGCTGGAACCGGTCAAGATGAATCGACCAGGGCGCCGATTGCGGTCGATCGACGCTTTGACCGCGAGCGTGAGCTCGGGGTGACGCTGGATCTCGTCGATCACGAGCAGGCCGTGAGGATTCTGTTCGACGAAACCGGTCGGGTCTTCGACCGCTGCAGTCCGGGTCTGCTCGTCATCGAGCGTGAGGATCTGCGCATCCCTGCCACGAGCGAGTTGGCCCGCAAGAGTGCTCTTGCCGACCTGACGCGCACCCTGGATGACGAGTGCCGGAAAGGCCCCGGCAATGGAGTCAGCGAAGGTGAAGACGTTCCTGTCGATCAGCGCCATGACGCTTACGTTATCAGCGGATTGTCGGTTTTGTCGCGTGCCGATCGTAGAAATGGCCACTCCTGTTTCGTAGAAATGGCCAGCCCTGTTTCGTAGAAATGGCCACCCCTGTTTCGTAGAAATGGCCACCCCTGTTTCGTAGAAATGGCCGCGAACGAGTCACCGCCCCAACGGCACCGTGCTCCGCTCCTGCACTCTCTCCCGCACCAGCCACACGACATCCCGCCCGAACGACTCCCCCAGCAGCACCAGCGCCCCCGCGACCAGCACCGTGGAGAGCGCGGGCAGCACCCCCGTGCACGCCACCGCGAGCGCCACCCCCGCGTACGCGGTCACCACCTTCCGCCAGTAGCGGTACGGCAGCGTCGCCCGCATCCACGGCAGCAGCCATCCCGCCACCACGAACGCGTACCGCAGCACCCCGATCGCGAGCACCCAGACCCCGAGCAACGGAGCCACGTAGACGCTCAGCACCAGCAGCAGGAACGCGTCCACCTCCATGTCGAACCGGGCGCCCAGCTCGCTCGTGCTCCCGGTGCGCCGCGCCACCCAGCCGTCGACCGCGTCGAGCGCGAGGGCCGGGATGACCAGGCCGACCAGCAACGGGACCGGCGCAGCCCCGCTGAACGACGCCACCACCAGTCCCGTGATCAGCCCGACCAGCGTCGAGCGCATCGAGGTGACGATGTTGGCGGGGCCGAAGCGTTCCGTGCGGCGGCGCTGGAGGCCGCGGACCAGCAGCACGTTCGACACCAGGAGGTAGGCGGCGGCCGCCGCCCAGCCCGACGCGGGCAGCGGCGTCATCCACCACTCGACCGCGAGCAGCCCGATCAGCAGGACGAGCGCGACGCCCGCGCCGGCCCAGCCGACCGCTGCGAGTTGAACCCTTTTCACATGAGCCTCGTGTCTTTGGGGAACGGCACCGTGCGCTGCCGCATCTTGCCTTAACACGCAGCGTGTGCACGGATGGTTCACAGGGGTCCGCCCCACCGAGCGACCACCGCGAGAGGAGCTGGACATGCGGGAAGCCACCGCCTTCTGGATCGTGGAGCCCGGCGTCGGCGCCCTGCGGTCCGAGCCGCTGCGGGAGCCCCGCGACGGGGAGGTGCTCGTCCGCACGCTGCGCACGGGGGTGAGCCGCGGCACCGAGGCGACCGTGTTCGCCGGGCGGGTGCCGCAGAGCCAGCGCAATCGGATGCGGGCGCCGTTCCAGGAGGGCGACTTCCCCGGGCCGGTCAAGTACGGCTACCTCAACGTTGGCGTGGTCGAGCAGGGGCCTCCCGAGCTGGCCGGGCGCACCGTGTTCTCCCTGTTCCCGCACCAGTCGGCCTTCGTCGTCCCGCCCGCTGCGGTGTTCCCGGTGCCGGAGGGCGTGCCCGCCGAGCGGGCTGTGCTCGCGGGGGCGGTGGAGACGGCGGTCAACGTACTGTGGGATGCCGCGCCGCTGATCGGCGACCGGATCGCGGTGATCGGCGCCGGGATGATCGGCTGCTGCGTCGCGCGGCTGGCGAACGGCATCCCGGGCGTGGAGGTCACGCTGGTCGACGTCGACCCGTCGCGCCGGGAGGTCGCGGAGCGGCTGGGCGTGGACTTCGCCGAGCCGGACTCCGCCCCGCACGACCGCGACCTCGTCATCCACACCAGCGGTTCGGAGGCCGGCCTGCGCCTCGCGCTCGAGACCGTCGTCGCGGACGGCGAGGTGATCGAGGCGAGCTGGTTCGGCGACCGGCCGGTGACGCTGATGCTCGGGGAGGACTTCCACTCCCGACGGGTCACCCTCCGGTCGAGCCAGGTCGGCGAGGTGTCGCCCCGCCGCCGCGACCGCCGCAGCCACGCCGACCGCCTGGCGCTCGCGCTCCACCTGCTGCGCGACCCCGCGTTCGACGCCCTCCTGACCGGGTCGTCGTCGTGGCGCGAGCTGCCGGAGGTCATCGCCCGACTGGCGGCCGACCCCGGCTCCGAGCTCTGCCACAGCATCGATTGGAGGGACGCCTGATGCCGTTCACGGTCACGGTCCGCGACCACCTCATGGTCGCCCACAGCTTCACCGGCGCGGCGTTCGGGCCCGCGCAGCGACTTCACGGCGCGACCTTCGTCGTGGACGCGAGCTTCGGCGCGGACGAGCTCGACGAGGACGGCGTCGTGGTCGACATCGGCCGGGCGACGGCCGCGCTCGCGGAGATCACCGGCTCGCTCACCTACCGCAACCTGGACGACGAGCCCGCGTTCGCCGGGATGAACACCACCACGGAGGCGCTCTGCCGGGCGATCGCCGACCGGCTCGCCGACGCCGTGGCCGCCGGGTCCCTCGGCCGCGCGACCGGCCTGACCTCCATCGCCGTCACCCTGCACGAGTCCCACATCGCGTGGGCGAGCTACTCGAGGCCGCTATGAGCGAGGTGTACTTCGTGGTTCCGGAGACCATCGACGACCCGCGGCGGGTGAGCGGCGGAAACCGCTACGACCAGCGCGTCCGCGACGGCCTCCGCGCCGAGGGCTGGACGGTGCACATGCTCCTGGTCACCGGCCGCGGCACGGGCTGGACGGGTCGCGCGCTGGCCGCGCTGCCCGAGGGGGCGCTCGCGCTGGTCGACGGACTGCTGGTGTCCCGCGAGCCGGAGGCGATCGTCGCGCACCGGTCCCGGCTGCGGATCGTGGTGCTGGCGCACATGGTCGCGGCCCCGGTGGGATCGGGCGACGGGATGCTCGGCGACAGCGACCTCGCCGCCCTGCGCTCCGTCCGCCGCATCGTCGCGACGAGCGCGTGGACCCGCTCCGAGCTCCTCGAACAGGACGCCGCCGACCCGCACCGGATCGTGGTCGCCCACCCGGGCGTCGACCCGGCGCCCGCGACGACGGCCTCCGCGGGCGGCGGCCGCCTGCTGTGCGTCGCCGCTGTCGCGCCGCACAAGGGCCAGGACCTCCTGCTGCGCGCCCTCGCCGGCTTCGCCGACCGCGACGACTGGACCTGCACGCTGGTCGGCTCGCTGACGGTCGACCCGGACTTCGTCGCGGCGCTGACCGCCGTGATCGACGCCGCCGGCCTCGCCGGGCGGATCCGGTTCGCGGGCGTCCTCGACCCGCGCGCCCTCTCGGAGGCGTACGGGGAGGCCGACCTCGTCGTGCTGCCGTCGCGCAGCGAGAGCTACGGAATGGCCGTCGCCGAGGCGCTCGCGCACGGCGTCCCGGTGCTCGCGACCGGCATCGGCGGCATCCCCGAGGCGATCGTTCGGGAGGACGCCACGATGATCGTGCCGCCGGACGACGCCTGGGCGCTGCGCGTCGTGCTGCAGCAGTGGTGGGCGAGCGCGGCGCGGCGGGACGCGCTCAAGGCGGCGGCGTTGGAGGCCAGGGAGGCCGGCCGGCGCTGGGAGGACACCATCGCGGTGGTCGCCTCCGCACTGCGGGAGGCCGCAGTGGAGGGTTTGCGCCCGGAGGCGGTGCCGTCGTGAGCGGAATGCTGGAGGTCAGTGCCGACTGGCTCGCGCTGCGCGAGGCGGAGGACGGGCGCGCGCGATCGCGGCGGCTCGCGCGCCTGGCGGCGGCACTCGTCGGCGCCGACGTCGCACGCGCCCGCCCGGTCACCGTGCACGACCTCGGCAGCGGCACCGGCTCGATGATGCGCTGGCTCGCGCCGCAGCTCCCCGGGCCGCAGAGCTGGGTCCTGCACGACTGGAACGCCGACCTCACCGCCCACGCGACCGAGGCGCAGCCTCCCCTCGACCGCACCGGCCGGCCGATCACCGTCGCCTCCCGGGTCACCCCGCTCGATCGGCTCGCGCCAGCCGACCTCCACGGCGCCGACCTGGTGACGGCCTCCGCACTCCTCGACGTCGTGACCGCGCGGGAGGCGCACGCGATCGTGGACGCGTGCCTCGCAACCGGCGCTCCCGCGTTCCTGGCGCTCAGCGTGACCGGGGACGTGGAGCTGCGGCCCTGGGACCCGCGCGACATCCTCGTCGCCCGCGCCTTCAACGAGCACCAGCGCCGGGAGGTCGGCGGCCGCCGCCTGCTCGGGAGGTTCGGCGCGCCGATCGTGCGCGGGCTCTTCACGCGCGCGGGCTGGCACGTCCGCACGGCGCTGACGACGTGGCGGCTCGACCGTCGCGACCCGCTGCTGCTCGGCGAGTGGTTCGACGGCTGGGCCGACGCGGCGGTGGAGCAGGCGGAGGTCGACCGCGACCGCGCGCTGCTCGACCAGGCCGCCGGTTACCGGGAGCTGCGCCGCGAGCAGCAGCGACGCGGTGGGCTGTCCGCCGTCGTGTACCACCTCGACGTCCTGGCGTGGCCGCGATGACCGCCCGGCTGAACGCAGCGGTGGAGGAGGCGACGCCGGCGGCGACGTCACCCGGGCTCCGGCGCGTCCTCAGCCGCCCCTGGCTCCGGATCACGCTCCGCGTGCTCGTCCCCGTTGCCATCCTGATCGCGATCGTCGCCCGCGTCGGCGCCGGCCCCTTCCTGCACGGCCTCCTCAGCCTCGACGGGCCCACGGTGATCGCCGCGTTCGCCCTGACCGCGATCGCCACGGTCGCGGCCGCGTGGCGCTGGCGCCTGATCGCCGGTCGGCTCGGCGTCGGCATCCGCTGGTCCACGGCGATCGGGGCGTACTACCGCTCGCAGTTCGTGAACACCGTGCTGCCCGGCGGCGTGGTCGGCGACGTCCAGCGCGCGGTCGATCACGGCCGGACCGCCGACCGGATGGGCGCCGCGGCACGGGCCGTCGCGCTGGAGCGGCTGCTCGGCCAGGCAGTGCAGCTCGTGCTCGCCGTCGTCGTCCTCGGCATCGTCGGGATGGAGTTCGAGGGCGTCCTGCTGCCGGTGCTCGGCGTCGCCCTCACGGCCGTGGTGGTCGGCGGAGCGGTCACTGCATTCGCCAGCAGGCGCGTCCGGCGGGCGCTGGCGCACGAGTGGCGGGAGGTCAGGGAGGGCCTCGGCTCGGTGACGGTCTGCGTCAAGGCGGTCGTCGCGTCCGTGGTCGTCTGCGCGTGCCATCTGGGCACCTTCGCGATCGCGGCCGTCGCCGTCGGCGCTGAGGTGCCGCCGCTGCGCCTGCTCGCACTCGGCATGGTGGTGCTGCTCGCGGCCTCCATCCCGTTCAACCTCGGCGGCTGGGGTCCGCGAGAGGGCGCGGCCGGGTGGGCGTTCGCGATGGCGGGCTTCGGCGCCGCAGCAGGCGTCTCGGCGGCCACCCTGTACGGCGTGCTGGCGTTCGTGTGCTTCGCCCCTGCTGCGCTGATCGTGCAGTCCGCGGCCGTGCTGCAGCGGAGGAGGATGCGGGCATGACCGAGCGACCGTACGTCACCGTGAGCTGCGCCATCTCCCTCGACGGCTACCTCGACACCGCGCGACCGCCGAAGCTCGCGCTCTCCAACGCCGCCGACTTCGACCGGGTGGACGAGGTCCGCGCGCGGCACGACGTCATCCTCGTCGGCGCCCGCACGGTGCGCCGCGACAACCCGCGGCTGCTCGTCCGCAGCGCCGAGCGCCAGGACCGGCGGGAGGCCTCCGGCAAGTGCCGCACGCCGTGGAAGGCGACCGTGACCTCGACGGGCGACCTCGACCCGGACGCGAACTTCTTCACCCTCGGCGAGACCATGAAGCTGGTCTACTGCCCGCGCGCGCAGCACGGCCGGATCACCGACCGGCTCGGCGAGGCCGCCACCGTCGTGCCGCTCGGCGACGACGTGCGGATGACCGACCTGCTCGCCGACCTCGGCGAGCGCGGCGTGCGGCGCCTCATGGTGGAGGGCGGCGGGACGACGCTGACCCAGTTCCTCGCGGACGGGCTGGCCGACGAGCTGCACCTCGCGGTGGCGCCGTTCTTCGTCGGGGACAGGGACGCGCCGCGCTTCGTCGGCGAGGGTGCGTACCCGTGGACGAGCGACAGCCGAGCCGCGCTCGTGGAGGCGCGCCCGATCGGGGATGTCGTGCTGCTCCGCTACGCCCTGTCCGACCGGTTCGGGGGCTTCCCGTGACCCGCCTGAGTCGGGGTCGCCGGGTCTGGAGCGTCGTGCCCACGACCCTCGCCGCCGTCACCCTCTTCCTCGTCTCCCTCGCCCCCGGCCTGGTCTCCTCCGACTCGGCGCTCGCCCTCGTGCGCGTCCCCTTGGAGTGCGTCCTCGCCCTGGCCGTGCTCATCCTGCTCCCGTGGCGGTGGGCGCGCCGAACGCTCGCGATCCTCGTCGCCCTGCTGCTCGTCCTCGCGACGATCGTGGCCGCGCTCGACCGCGTGTTCGAGGCGACGGTCGGCCGGCCGTTCGACGTGGTGTCGGGCTGGTCGGAGCTGGTGGACGGCTACGGCGTGGTCCGCGACTCGACCGGGACGGCGGGGGCGATCGGCCTCCTGGCGCTCGTCGCGCTGCTCGCGGTCGCGGCCGTCGCCGCGGTCGCCGCGTCGCTGCTGCGCCTGGCGCGCGTCCTCACCCCGCGGCGTCGGCCGAGCCTGATCGCGGCGTCCGCGGTCACCGCCGGCTGGCTGGTCCTTGCGCTGGTCGGCGTGCAGTTCGTGCCCGACGAGCCCGTCGCGGCGGCGGACGGGCTCTCGGCCGCGGCGTCCACGGTGAACCAGGTGCAGGTCGCCGCCCGCGACCAGGCCGTCTTCAACCGTGCGGCGTCCAGCGACCCGTACGCGGGACTGCCCGCCTCCGACCTGCTCACCGGGCTGAAGGGCAAGGACGTCGTCATCGTGTTCGTGGAGAGCTATGGGCAGGTCGCCGTGCAGGGCACCTCCTTCTCTCCGGGGGTGGACGCCGTCCTCCGCAGCGGGAACGCCGCCCTCGCCGCGCACGGCTACTCCGAGCGGAGCGCCTTCCTGGCCTCGTCCACGTTCGGCGGGATCAGCTGGCTCGCGCACTCCACGCTGCAGAGCGGTCTGTGGGTGGACTCCCAGCAGCGCTACGACCAGGTCACCTCCGGCACCCGCTTCACGCTCAGCGCCGCCTTCCGCAAGGCCGGCTGGCGGACCCTCAGCGACGTCCCCTCCGACTCGAAGCCCTGGCCGGTCGGGACCTCCTTCTACCACTACGAGCAGGAGCTCAACGCGACGAACGTCGGATACCGGGGCCCGAGCTTCAGCTATGCGCAGGTGCCCGACCAGTACAGCCTGGCGTACTTCCAGCAGCACGAGCTCGCCGGGCCGCACCAGCCGCTGATGGCGGAGATCGACCTGGTCTCGTCGCACACGCCGTGGACGCCGCTGCCGAAGCTGCTGCCCTGGGACCAGCTCGGCGACGGCTCGGTCTACGACCCGCAGCCGGCGGAGGGCCTCCCGCCGAGCGTCGTCTGGCAGGACCCGCACCATGTGCAGCAGGTGTACGGCCAGTCGATCGAGTACACGATGGGCGCGCTGACCTCGTTCCTGACCACGTTCGACGACCCGAACCTGGTGCTCGTGGTGCTCGGCGACCACCAGCCGGCGACGATCGTCAGCGGGCCGGGGGCGAACCACGACGTCCCGATCAGCATCATCGCGAAGGACCCGGGCGTCACCCAGCGGATCGCGTCGTGGGGGTGGCAGCCCGGGCTGCTGCCGTCGCCGAGCGCGCCGGTCTGGCGGATGGACGCCTTCCGCGACCGCTTCCTGACGGCCTACGGCCCCTGAGCCCGCCGCCGCTCACTCCCCCGGCGACGATGGGAACGACCGCCGCGCCATCAGGATGACGACGAGCCCGACGACCACCAGCGCCGCCCCTGCGAAAGGCAGCCACCCCAGCCCCGGCCCTGCCAGGACCGCGGCCCCGACCGCCGCGCCTCCCCCGATCCCGATGTTCGCTGTCGAGTTCACGAGCGCCCCGATGACCTCCGGGGTCGCGCCGCGCGTGCGGATGGCCGCCGTCTGGAACACCGACGCCACCCCGCCGAAACCCGCGCCCCACACCACCGCGGCCACGAGCACGCCCGCGAGCGCCGGGAACGCGATCCCCACTCCGACCAGTCCGACCGTTATCGCGCCGAGCAGCGTCAGCACGGTCGCGCGCGGCCTCCGGTCGAGGGTGGCCGCCGCGAACCACGTCCCGGCGAGCCCGACCGCGCCGATCCCGAGCAGCACAGGGCCGACCCCCGCGGCGGGGAGCCCGACCGCGAGGAGGATCACCGACACGAACGTGTAGACGGTGAACTGCCCCAGGTACACGACCGCGTTCGCCGTCGACACGATCCCCAGCCGCACGCGCCGAGCGCCCAAGCCGTGCCCGGTGTGCTCTGTCCCGCCTCCCGGGACCGCCGGCAGCAGCACCGCCACGACGACGACCGTGATCGCGCACACCCCTGCCAGCACGCCGAACGCTGCCCGCCAGCCGAGCGCCGTGCCGAGGGAGGTCGACAGCGGCACGCCGAGCACGAACCCGGCCGAGGCTCCCGCCGTGACCAGGGCCAGCGCGCGCCCGGTGAACGCGGAGGTCACCAGCCGGGACGCGTACCCGATGCTGACCGAGAAGAACAGCGCGTGCGCGATCCCGCCGAAGGCGCGCCCCGCGGCAAGCACGCCGAAGTTCGGAGCCAGCGCGACGACGAGGTTGCTCACCGTGTACGCCACGAGGGTCGCCTGCAGCAGCGCTTTGCGCGAGAACCGGGAGGTCGACAGCGTCAGCGGCACCGCCAGCACGGCGACCATGAACGCGTAGACCGTGACCAGCAGCCCGGCTACCGAGTCGGACACCCGCATGTCGCCGCCGATCGCCGGCAGCAACCCGACCGGCAGCATCTCCGTCGTCACCGCGAGGAAGGTCGCGACCGTCAGCGCGACGAGCCCGCCCGCCGCCTCGCGCACGGTGCCCGGGCTCCGGTCCGACGCGTGAGGCATGGTTGCGATGCTAGCCCTGCGCCGCCGATTGAACCGATACTGAGGCTCGTTCGTGTTCCTTGTGAGGCCTTCAGCGGTGGAGGCCAGGAGACGGAAGCGGGTAGTGCCATGACCGAGAGCAGCCAGGGGCCCCTGTGGCTCATGCGCATCCTGAGCGCGATCGTGCTCGTGCTGATCGGCGGGATCCATCTCTTCCTGATCTTCGACGGCGTCGGCGGCCTGCTCGGCGTGCTGTTCGTCCTCAACTCCATCGCCGCCATCGTGCTGGCGATCGGGATGCTGGTGCTGCGTGGCGCGTGGCTGCGGCTCGCCACCACGCTCAGCCTGCTGTTCGTGATCGCCAGCCTGGCCGCCCTCCTGCTGGCGCTGACGGTCGGCCTGTTCGGCATCAGGGAGGTCTGGACGTTCACCCTCGTCCCGGAGACCGTCATCATCGAGGCGATCGGGATCGTGGTGCTGGGGATCACGTCGGGGGTCGCGTTCCGGAGGGCACGGGTGGCGTGACCGCGCTACCCGAGCAACTTGAGTATCTGAAGCCCCTGTCCGGTCACACTGGCGATGTATGGTCCGGGCTGCGAGTGGGCGCGCCTGAAAATTGCCCGCTCGTGGCCCAGGAGCCGACCCGCTTTGGCGGCACCCGTGAGTTGGCTGCTCCCTAGCGCGAAGACACGGGCTCCGGCCGCGAGAACAGCCCTGGCTTCCAGGGGTCGCTTCGCGATCGCCTTGTCGCCGGTCAGAAGCACCTCGCCCTCACCGGTCGCTTCGTGGATCCAATCGATGTCGGCGAGCTGTTGCGCTGCAATGGGACCGTACCGCTCGCGCATGCTCACGACCGCCCATCCGGCAGCGCGGAGGGCACCAGGCACGTGATGATCGCCAAGGCTCCGATCGGTGAAGAACCGAAGCTCTGCCACTTATGCCGCCTATGCGGCCGCGAGTGCGAGGCGCTCGACGGTCGCGTTGGGAAGGTCGAAGTCGGCAGCGACTTCTTCCATCGTCTCGCCGGCCGCGATCCGATCAAGGATGTCATCGACACGGATCCCGTATTGCGTAAGCGTGGGTTGGCCGAAGTTGATCTGCGGGTCAACAGTGATATCCGCGCCGTCGACTCGTGGAATCCGGAGCTGACCGACGAACCCGTCCCGATAGTCGACGCGCTTCAGGTGCTCGCGCACGATCTCGCCGAATGTTGCGTCGCCATTGCGGACGACGACCAGGCGGTTATCGTCGAACGCTGCGTCCCGCTGTCGCAGATCCCAGAGGATTTCTGCGCCGTCCGTCTTCAGTCGATCGCTCGCAAGAGCGTGCTCCACACCGATCTGACTACGGAGCTGCTCCAGCGCCGGCCGGATCCGCCCCATGGGTACGCCCGCTTGAGCGAACGCCTTCACGATCCAGGCCTCAGCCAGGCCGATGAACGGCACCGTATATCCCCGCCCCGGACGGTCCACCGTGATGAATGGTGGCTTGCGGTTTCCCGATGTCGTCGTGTAGCCGGCCGCCCAGTGATTGAACGTGGACCGCGGCATCCTGATGATGTCAGCGGCCTCCGCCTGCGCGTAGATGGGGGTCATGAGCAACTCGTCCACGATGGCTCCCTCCGCCGATGCCCTGACAGAAATACTACCGGTGTCGAACGAACCACGCCGCGTTATCCACACCGCTTCGCGTGACCGCCACCCCCGCGATCTGCGTATTGAACGGCAGGAACGGCGTGCGGATGCGGTAGCGCTCCACATCGACAGTGGCGAAGCCTGCCGCGCGGAGGGCGCCCTCCAGGTCGCGTTCGCACGAGCAGCCCTCGAACGTCCACGCCCACGGCCGGCGCAGGAGTCGCTGAACCCGCCGGGTCGGGGTCCCGTCCGGCGCGGCGACGTGCTCCACGAACCGGTAGGTCCCGCCCGGGCGCAGGATGCGGCGGACCTCGGCGAGGACGGCGTCCGGGTCCTGCACGGTGCAGAGCACGAGCGACGAGATCACGGTGTCGACGCTGTGGTCCGCCAGGCCGGTGCTCTCGGCCAGGCGCTCGCGGAGGTCGAGGCGCACGCCCGCGCGGTCCGCCGCGGCGCGCAGCCGGGCGTGCATGTGGCGGTTCGGCTCCATCGCGATCAGGGTGGCGCCGCGCGGGAGGTGGCGGAGGTTCGCGCCGACGCCGGGGCCGAGCTCGACGACCTCCGCCGGGAGGTCCGCGAACGCGCGCCGCTTGTGCGGACGGAGCTTCCGCTCGATGTACGGGTCCATGACGCGGAAGAAGGCCGCGTTGAACGGGCCGCGGAGGGCGTGCTGCTCGAAGCCGACGGTGGCGGGTTGCGCCGGAGGGGCGCTGATGGTTCGGGTCATGGAGGTCAGCCTCCACGACCCCGCGCGCCGATCCAGGCGGGGAACTACCCCACTTCAGCGGCGCGCACCGCCCTCCCGCTGCGCCGCGTACCAGGCGGCCACCTGCGCGCGCGACCGGAAGCCCAGCCGCAGCCGGATGCGCTCGACGTGCCCCTCCGCCGACCGCTCGTCGATGCCGAGGCGGTCGGCGATCTCCCGGTTCGTGCGGCCGTCGGCGATCAGCGCCGCGACCTCCGTCTGCCGCTCGGTGAGCGTCCCCGCGCCGCGTCGCGACGCCCGCAGGCCGAGGAAGCGGCGCACGGTCGCGACCAGCGCGTGGGCGTCCCCGGCGTACGGCAGGTGCGACCGGCCGGGGAGCACCACGAGCTCCGCGCCGGGGATGCCCGCCGCCAGCGCTCTCGCCTGCGACACCGGCGCCGCGCGGTCGCGGTCGCGATGCACGACCAGCGTCGGAGCGCGCACCCCGGCGAGGAGGTCGCCCACGTCGAGCCGGTAGCTGAGGTCCAGCAGAGCACGGGCGGTCGCGGCGTCCGACGAGGCGCGCTGATACCGTCCGAACTCCTCGCGCGTCGTGGCGTGGGCGTCCGGCGCGAAGATGTCGGTGAGGACGTCGGAGCCGAGGCCCCAGTGCGACTCCACCAGCGCGAGGATGTGATCCCGTGCGCTCGGGGGCGACAGCTCGGCGCCCGACCGCCAGCCGCCGTAGAGCACCAGCCGCCTGACCCGTTCCGGGTGCTCCGCCGCCCACGCCACCGCGATCGGCGCGCCCATCGACGACCCCATCAGGTCGAACGGTGCCGGGCCGACCCCCGCGGCGACGGCATCCAGCTCCTCCAGCTCGAACGCGAGCGACGGCGGCCGGTCCGACGGGGAGGACAGGCCGCACCCCGCGCGGTCGTACCGCACCAGCAGACAGCCCTGCGCGAGACCCTCCAGGTAGGCGCGCTCCTCCGGGATCTCCCAGCTCAGCTGCAGGTGGCTCACCCACCCCGACACGTACAGCAGCGGGCGGCCGGCCCCGGCGGTCGCGATCGCCAGCTCGACGCCGCCCTCGGTCGTCAGCCTGCTGATGCGCTGCTGCATGCGTACATTGTGCGGCGCGCGGGAGGCCGCCGCACCACTGGCGGCGTCGGCGCCCGGGATTAGCATGACCACCGACGCGCCCCGCCGAACCGGGCGCGCGCAGGAAGGAGCGGCCATGTCCGACCTCACACTCACCCGGGCGGGTGCGACCCTGAGCTACGACGTCGCGGGCGACGGCCCGACCGTCCTGCAGGCGCACGGGCTCACCTCCAGCCGCGACGCCGAACTGGCGCTTCTCGACCTGCGGCCGCTCGCCGCGCGCGGCCGACGCCTGGTCCGCTACGACGCCGCCGGCCACGGCCGCTCCGCCGGGCCGGACGACCCCGAGCGCTACCGCTGGACGGCGCTCGCCGACGACCTGCTGGCGCTGCTCGACGCCGTGGGCGCGACCGAGCCGGTGGACGCGGTGGGCATCTCGATGGGAACCGGCACGATCCTCACCGCCGCGGTCCGGCATCCGGAGCGCTTCCGCCGCCTCGTGCTCGCGCTTCCGCCGACCGCGTGGGAGACGCGCGCGGCGCAGGCGGGCATCTACGGGCAGATGGCCGACCTGCTGGAGGCGCAGGGCTGGGACGCACTGCTGGAGCTGATGGCGGCCTCCACGCTGGCGATGCCGCCGGTGCTGGCCGAACGCGGGCTCACCCTGGAACCGCAGCTCCAGCCCACCACCGCGCCGGCCGTGCTGCGCGGAGCGGCGCTGTCCGACCTGCCGAGCCCGGAGCAGGTGGCCGCGCTGCGGATGCCGGTGCTCCTGCTCCCGTGGGCGGGGGATCCTGGCCACCCGCTGTCGAGCGCGGAGCGACTGCACGAACTGATCGCCGGATCGGAGCTCTTCTTCGCCGAGACCGCCGCGGACGCGGACACCTGGCCCGACCGGGTGGAGGCGTTCCTGGCCTGAGCCGCGGGTTAAGCGAAGGTGAAATCGCGGCCGGACGGGTTGACCTCCCGTCGTCGTCCCGCTACCGTCTCACGACGTGAGCCGTCCGCCGCTGAACCGAACCGCCGTCTGGGTGCGGGAGCGTGCCTGCGTGCCGCTCGTGCTGGCCGAGGCGCGCGGCGCGGCCGTGCGGAGCGCCTCGGCGCAGGTCACCGAATTGGCCAGCGCGCGGCAGCAGCCGGGTCGACGCGCACGCCGGCGCCGCGCGGCCTGAGCGACCCGGTTCAGGAGTCCATGCCCACCGCGGGCTCGCCGACGAACTGGTGCGCCTCCGCGGCCAGCTCGGGCCAGTCCTCCGGGTCGGCGACGCTGACCCAGGCCCCCTTCGCCTCCGCTCGTCCGGCCGCGACCGGCGCGGCCACCTCCCGCCCGACGAGGTCGCCGGCGCGCGCCTCCGGCAGGTCGACGACGAGCTCGCCGTCGTCGAGGTAGGCGAACAGTGTCCCGCGCACGTGCAGGCCGGCGGCGGTATCCGACACGTCGAGGTCGGGGTCCTGCAGCAGCTGGGTGGTGAGCAGATCGTACGAGACGACGGGGTCGGTCATTGCGGATCCTCTCGGTCGGCCTACCTTCTATACAAGCGGATGCGCGGGGCGCTGCACAGTGCCCCGTTCGACAGGAGGGTGCGCATGCGGAAGATCGTGGTCTACGAGCTGGTGTCGCTCGATGGGGTGGCGGAGGATCCTGACGCGTTCATCCCGGACTGGGACGAGGACATGGACGCCAACCTGGGCACGGTGATCGGGTCGCAGGACGCCGTCATCCTCGGCCGCCGCAGCTACGACGAGTGGGCGCGGTTCTGGCCGGGCAAGGACATCCAGCCGTTCTCGGACTTCATCAACGGGGTGACCAAGTACGTCGCGACGTCGGCGCCGCTGGGGCCCGCGTGGTCCGGCGCGGAGGCGGTGGACGGCGACATCGTGGAGTTCGCGCGACGGCTGAAGGAGGGCGACGGCGGCGACATCGGCGTGCACGCCAGCATCTCGGTCGCCCAGGCCCTGCTAGCCGGAGGCGTCGTGGACGAGCTGCGGCTGGTGATCGCGCCCGGCGTCGCCGAGGGCGGGCGGCGGCTGCTGGAGGGCGTGCCCGCGCTGCGGTTCGAGACCATCGCGAGCGCCGTGTCCTCCACCGGCTACCTCCTGCTCGGCTACCGCGTCCTCCGCTGACGCCTTCCCGCCGAGGGGTCAGGCGGCGAGGTGGAAGGTGGTGGCGAAGCGCGTGAGGAGCGTGCGGGGGCCGCGGAGGACCTCCACCACCCCGGCGTCGATCGCGGCCTCCGGCGTGAGCTCCCCCGAGATGAGGCGGCGGATGCCGGGCCCGCTCGCGAACGCCAGGTCGGCCGGCCCGTCGCCGCGGGCGACGACCAGGCGCGGCCCCTCCACGTGGATGAGCAGCCCGTCGTCGCCGAACCGCGCCCCGTAGGCCGTGGCCGGAAGCTCCGCCGCGACCTGCGGCTGGAACGCCGTGCGCAGCGACATCGTCATCGAGTCCGGGGTGATGATCTGCTCGTCGCGCGGATCGCCCAGCGCCTTGAACCCCCAGGCGCCGAACGCGAGCACGACCGGTTCGAGCTCCCTCCCGTACGGCGTGAGCTCGTAGAGGATGATGCGCGAGCGCGGCGCCCGGCGGATGATGCCGGCCGCCTGAAGCTCCTTGAGCCGCGCCGCCAGGATGTTGCTCGGGATGCGGGGAAGCCCCGCGGCGAGCTCGCCGTAGCGGCGCGACCCGACGAGCAGGTCGCGGACGATCAGCAGCGCCCAGCGCTCCCCCACCAGCTCCAGGGCCTGGGTGATCCCGTCGTACTGCCCGTAGTCGCGCGCGACCATCGACCTCAGGCCTGCTGGCTCAGGTACGCCTCGGGGCCCTTGGCGGCGGCGACCGGGTCCATCCAGCCGAACTCCAGGATGTTGCCGTCCGGGTCGGTGAGCTGGCGCTGGTACATGAAGCCGTAGTCTGCGGGCTCCTTGGTCTCCGTGCCGCCCGCTGCCAGCCCGTCCGCGACCGTCGCGTCGACGATCTCCCGGCTGTCGAGCATGACGGAGGTAGAGGCCGAAACGTTCTTCGTGGGCTCGCCGACCGGGAGGTCGGTGAAGCTCTGGAAGAAGTCGCGCGTGACGATCATGAAGTAGTTGTGGTCCTCCTCGACGACGACGCAGGCGGCGTTGTGGTCGGTGAAGAGCGGGTTGATGGTGAATCCGACGGCCGAGTAGAACGCCTTGGCGCGCTCCAGATCGGTCACGGGCAGGTTGACGAACATGGCGGTCATCGTGGTCTCCCTTGTCATGGTCCGCTGTTGATGGTGTCGATACTTGCAAAAAACAAGTGTGGCGTCAAGGGGTGATTCTCCACCGCGGCCGCGAACCTCCCAGCCATACTCGAAGACCCCGAGCAAGGCCCATCGAAAATCTCAAACAGTGAGCCTCGAAAAACCCAAATAGATTGGCTCGAAAATCGAAAATAGAATGGCTCGAAAATCTGAAACAGACTACACTCGACCCATGTCGACCGCAGAGAGCTCCTTGCTGAATCGACGAGCCCTCCGCGTTGCACTCCGACGCCTCGCCGAAGACCCGGTCGTCCTCCTCGAGGGTCCGAGAAGTGTCGGCAAATCGACCGCGCTCCGTGAGTTGGCCACAACCGCCGGCTCGACCATCCTCGATCTCGACGACCTCGCAACACGCGACGCGATCTCCTCCGATCCAGCGTTGTTCCTGACGGGCGAGCCGCCCGTGTGCATCGACGAATACCAGAAGGTTCCGGCCATTCTCGACGCCATCAAAGCCGAACTGAATCGCGCGACCTCCCCTGGACGCTTCCTCCTGGCCGGCTCGACGCGCTATGAGGCACTCCCGCAAGCTGCTCAGTCATTGACCGGGCGCCTCGACCGAGTCGCGATCCAACCGTTCACCCAGACGGAGATCGACGGCACCGAGAACATCTTCGTCGAACAGCTGTTCGGTCATCCCGAATCGCTCATCACGAGCGCTTCGTCCTCGACCTCTCGTGACGATTACATCCAGAGGATCGTCCGGGGCGGGTTCCCGTTGGCGATCGAGCGGCCGACTCCTGCGTCCCGTTCACGATGGTTCGAAAGCTACGTGCGGCTCACGCTGGAAAGGGATGCCCAGGAACTCGGCAAGCTCCGGCAGGCCACCGTCCTCCCCCGCCTCCTCGCTCGCCTGGCCGGTCAGACCGCCCAAGTTCTGAGCCTCACGGACGCGGGTGCCGATATCGGCCTGTCCGCCCCCAGCGTCGAGAGCTACACACGCATCCTCGAAGCGGTCTTCCTCGTCCACTTGCTGCCCGCGTGGGGAACGACTCTGACCGCTCGCACCAGCAACCGACCCAAGATCCACGTCGTCGACTCCGGCGTCGCGGCGCACCTTCTGCGGCTGAGTGCCGACCGATTGGCTCGGCGCGACGCCACGGCACTCACCGAGTTCGGCCATCTCTTGGAGACGTTCGTCGTAGGGGAAGTCGGTCGGCAGACCAGCTGGATGGACGGCATCGCTGGAACAGGACATTGGCGCACCTACGACGGCGACGAAGTCGATTTCGTCGCCGAACTCCATGACGGCAGTGTCGTGGCTATCGAGGTGAAGGCAGGCCGGCGAGTGGCTGGAACCGACTTGAACCCCCTCCGACGCCTGCGGGATCGGCTGGGAGACCGTTTCGTCGCCGGAGTGGCCCTCTATCTCGGGGAGCGTTCCTACAGCTACGAGGACCGCCTCCACGTCATCCCGGTCGACAAGCTCTGGCTGAGCTACTGACCCAGCGGGCCGCCAGTCCCTACTCCGTCAACCGCCGCACCGTCAGCGACTGCTCCGCGAACCCCACCGCCCCCGCCAGGTCGTGCAGCACCGAGCGCGTGACCCCGAGGCCCGTCGTCCCGAACACGACCTCCGTGTCCAAACCGAGCCAGCCGCCGCTCGGCGCCCGGTGCAGGTGGATGGTGAGGTCCACGTTCGGGAACATCCACCGCGTCGGGTGCTCGCGTACCGCGACGCCGTTCGCGGTGTCGACCAGCATGATCCACGCCGTCACGGGATCGACGTCCACGCCCTCGATGAGCTCGCAGCCTGTCGATAGCCAGACTGTCGCGCGGCCCGCCTCCGGGGAGTGCACGGCCCGGGTGTCGAGGGAGGCCACGTAGCCGCCCTGCCAGGCCTCCATCATCGACCACGGGGTCGCCGACTCGGGCGACGGCAGCGGCCCGGCGGCGCCACCGGCCACCTCGGCGGTGTCGAAGTCGGCCAGCAGCCAAGCACGCGCCTTCACGGCGGTGCGGCCGCGGATGACGGCCGTGGCCTCCACAAGCTCGATGGTGCGGCCGGGGCGGATCGTCTCGACCGAGAGCTCCACCTCGTCCAGGGCGAGGAAGCCGAGGATGTCGAAGCTGATCCGGGCGAGCTGCAGCGAGGCGCTCGCCTCGGCCGCGTGGCGCAGGATCGCGTGCGTGATCAGGCCGCCGAGCGGGCTGAAGTGCATCTCGTCGTCGGCCCACGCGCCGCCGGCGTGCGGGGTGGGGGTGAAGACGCTCTCGCTCCGCTGCACGAAGTAGGCGTCGGGGATGGTGGTGTCGGCGTTCATCCCCTCCAACGTAGGCGCAGGAGGGCCTCCCGAGCGACACTAGAGCGTATGAGCAGACACGAACGCAGGCGGGAGGCCGAGGCCGAGGCCCAGGAGCGGGCTCAGGCGGAGGCGGCGATGGAGGCGACCGAGACCGACGACACGTCGGTGGACGCGGACGAGACGCTGGAGTCGGAGGAGGAGCCGGGCTGAGCCAGAGCACCGGGCCGCCCCCGAACGGGTCCTTGACCGTGCGGTGCAGCGCGCGGATAGACTCGATCGCCCGCTGACATCCGCGGGCTGCCTGCGCAGCACGTGCGCGCGAGGGGCGCGCACGACGTCGTGCGTCTCCCGGAACGGGAGGCGGACTCGTGAAGAGTCGCGTTGCGCTGCGCTCGGTGTCGATCCTCGTCGCGGTCGGGATGGCCGCGGTCACCGGTCTCGTCGCCACCGTTCCGGCCCAGGCGACGCCCGCCCCCACGCCCCCTGCGACGCCGGCGGCGGCGGTCAGGAAGGTCGCGCTCTCCGATCCCGCCGTGTCGAGCCGGACGCTGGCCGACACGCGCGGCAACATCTGGAGCCTGGAGGAGCACGGCCTCACCGAGGTCCACGCCGACGGCTCGACCACGTTCTTCGCGGCGGGAGGCGGTCGCTACCCGATGAATTTCGCGGTCGCGCCCGACGGTGACGTCTGGTACACGAGCGGCCCCGGCGGCTCCAGCAACACGACGGTGACCAGGATCGCGGCCGACGGTCAGGTCACCGATTTCGCGGACGCCCTCGTCGGCCAGGTCATCATCGGCCCGGACGGCACCGTCTGGCAGCTCGGCTACCCGACCGACGTCCAGCGGATCGGGCCGGATGGGACGATCACCCGGTTCAGCACCGGCTCGGAAGTCACCGCGCATGCCTTCGCGTCCGACGGCACGCTGTGGTTCGGGGCAGGCGACACGGTCGGCTGGGCCTCCCCCACCGCCGCGACCGCGAGCACCCTGACGACAGGGCGGGTCGCGAGCAGCATGATGGTCGCGGCTGACGGCTCCACCTGGCTCGCAGAGTCGGGCGCCATCGCGTCGATCCACTCCTCGCACACGCTAACCGCGTTCGCCCTCCCCGGCAACGAGACACCGACGGATCTGATCCAGCTCGGCGACGGCAGCATCTGGTTCTCGGCGAGCGCGGGCGGGGCCGCACCCTACGTCGGCAAGGTCGCGTCCGGCGTCGTCACGACCTTCGACATCGGGGCGACAGCGCAGACGACCCTCGGCAACATGGTGCTGGGGCCGAACGGGGACCTGTGGCTCTCCGACCAGCTTCCCGACCCGAACCAGGGCCTCCTCTTCCTCGACCGCGTCGTGCGCGTGGCACCGGACGGGACGTACGCGAAGTTCCTGACGGACCAGCTGGACGACCGGATCACCCTGACCGTCGCCCCGGACGGGACGCTGTGGTACCAGACGCAATACGACGGCGCCCTCTCCTCGCCGGACGAGACACGGTCCAGGTACACAGCGACCGTCGGCACGGACGGCAGCCTCAGGAACCTCGTGCAGACCGGCTGGACGGCCGGCGGTGTCACCTTCGACTCGACGGGGAATGCCTGGACGCTCGACTACGACGACGGCGCCCTGTTCGAGATCTGGCCGACCAGCACCTCCCGGGTCTCGTCGACCGACCGCTTCGCGACCTCCGTCGCGATCGCGCAGGCCAACTACCCGACGACCGCACCGATCGTCTTCGTCGCGTCGGGGACGAACTACCCCGACGCACTTTCGGCCGGACCGGCGGCCGCGGTCTCCGGAGGGCCGCTGCTGCTCACCGCCCCGCAGGAGCTTCCGCAGGTGGTCGCCGACGAGATCACCAGCCTCGCGCCGGCGAGGATCGTCGTCGTCGGCGGCCCGAACGCCGTCTCCGACGCAGTCCTCGCCCGCCTCGGCCAGATCGCTCCGACTACGCGGGTGTTCGGAGCGGACCGCTACGACACTTCGCGGACGATCGTCCAGGACTTCTTCCACGGCGGCGCGGCCGCCGTCTTCGTGGCGACGGCCTCCAATTTCCCCGATGCCTTGGCGGCGGGCGCTGCGGCCGGATCCCTCGGCTTCCCGCTCCTTCTCGTGAACGGCTCGGCGACAACGGTGGACGACCCCACGCTCAACCTGATCCACACCCTGCGACCGAGCAGGATCCTGGTCGCGGGAGGGGTCAACGCCGTGTCCGACGCGGTCGCGTACCAGCTCAGCCTGATCACGCTGACGACGCGACTCTCGGGAGCGGACCGGTTCGAGACGGCGGCGGCCGTCGACGAATTCGTCTATCCGGCGACGAGGACCATCCCGAACGCGCTGATCGCCACCGGGATGAACTTCCCCGACGCGCTCTCGGCGTCCGCGTGGGCGGCCTCCACCAAGTCGCCGTTGTTCGTCGCGTCTGCAGGATGTGTGCCCGCCCGCACGCTCGGAGACATCATCCAGCGCAAGTCGCCGCAGGTCACCGTGGTCGGCGGGACCAGTGCGCTGACACCGGCGATCGATCAGCTCACGAGCTGCTGACGCGGGGCGGCCTCTGGAACCACTCCGCCTCCGCCTACGCGCCGGACCCCACCGGGTCCGCGCCGTACTCCTCGCGGTAGTGGCGCACGAAGACCGCCTCCGACGAGAAGCCCCACAGCTCCGCGGCCGCGCGCACCGTGATCGGCGTGCTGGTGAGCTGGTCGCGTGCGCCGTTCAGCCGGGATCGCCGCAGGTAGGTGGTGGGTCCGAGGCCGTCCGGCTGGGAGCGGAAGGCGAGCACGAGCTCGCCGGTGGACGCGCCGGCGGCGTGGGCCGCGTCCTCGATGGTGATCGGCAGCGCTGCGTGGTCGCGCAGGTACCGCGCGCCGACGCGGAACACGCGCGCCCGGCGCTCGGCGGACACGCGGAGCTCGCGCCGGTCCCCCACCAAGCGGAAGGTCTCCAGCGCGGCGACGGCGAGCTGACGGTACGTGGTCGCACGAACCGTGTCGTTCGTGAGCGCGCCCGTCCTCCACTCCCGCCTGGCGACCTCCAGGGTCGCCAGCCAGCAGGCGGCGCGACGGGCGTTGACCGGCCGGGGACCGTCGAAGCGGAGCTCCAGGTCGTCCCGCGCGTAGAGCAGCCGGGCGGTGCGGGTCAGGTCGGGCACGCGGAACGCGACGGCGCGACCCTCCAGGTCGGACATCCGGTGCACGGACTGCTCGCCCGGCTGGAAGATCACCGGGTCTGCCGCGAAGCTGCCGGTCTCCTCGCCGACCTCCCAGCCGCTGCCCGGCGTGCCGGTCGAGATGAGGAGCACGTCCGGGTCGACCACGCAGCGCAGCTCGCCGAGCATCAACGCGTCTGCGAGGAGGAAGCGACCGTCGCCGACCACGTGCTCGGCGTAGCCGGAGAAACGACGGCCGAGCTGCACCCGCCCGTACTGGCCGGCCAGGTACGCCTGCGTCTCGTCGCGGTCGCGCGAGCGGAACCGGCGCTCGAAGTACGTCGGCGATGGATGGTCGACCGGGGATCCCATACGGGAACCTCCTCCATCCGGCCAGGCCGGTGCAGCGGAAGAATTTGAGGGGTCCTGCGTACCCGAAACGCAGGACCCCTCGACGGGCGCCCAACACCCGAAAATCCGGGAGCCCGTCGTGCGGAGGGACCGCTGGGGGCGGGCCCTCCCTGGGGGTTAAAGGGACGGAATCGTCTTCCTGCACCGAGTATACGTCGAGATTGGAACTTTAATCCAGGCTCTAGTTCCACCCATCCGTCCCCTATCGGTACGATCGGAGAAACGCGCGTGCGCGCGAGAGAAGGTGGGGGAGATGCCCGTCCCGGGGGTGTCGGAGGTCCGGCATACGCGTGTGCTGGCACGTGATCGCGCGTACGAGTCGCTGCGGACGGCGATCCTCGACGGTACGATCCGGCCCGGCGAACGCCTGGACGACGCCGAGCTCCAGGCCTGGCTCGGGATGTCGAAGACGCCGATCCGGCAGGCCCTCCACGCGCTGACCGTCGAGGGCTTCGTGGAAACCGCCGCCCAGTCGTACACCCGCGTGGTCGAGCCGCGGGTGGAGGACGCCGTCCTGCACCTGCAGACCATCGGCGTGTTCGTCCTCGGGGTGCTCGACCTCACCCTCGACCGCCTGACCGACGCCGACCGGGACGCCCTCGTCGCGGACGTCGACCGCCTGATCGCCGCACTGGAGGCCGCCGACCTCGACGCGTCGCTCGCGGCCTCCCAGCGGTACTACGGGCGGCTGATGGCGCTGTGCCCGAACCTCGTGCTGCTCCGGCTGGCCGCGCGGACGCTCGCCGCCCGTGCGTTCTACGTCGGGGTCGCCTACCGCGCGCTCGGGATCGACTGGCCGGAGGCCGCGCAGGCGTACGCCGCCCTGCGCTCGGCGCTCGCTTCGGCGGACTCCCGCGGTGTGGACGCGGCGGAGCGGGCGATCTTCCGCATCGACGCTCCGCAGGCCGCCGGGGAGGGACTGGACTGATGCCGATCCCCCGCTCCCCCGAGAACACCACCACCCCCCGCGAGCTCGTCCGCGAACGCGTCTACGCGCAGCTCAAGGAGGCCATCCTCTCCGGCGTGCTGCTGCCCGGCGAGCGCCTGGACGAGGCCGAGCTGCGCGGCTGGCTCGGCGTCTCCGGCACGCCGATCCGGCAGGCGCTGCACACGCTCAGCCTGGAGGGCCTCGTGGAGACGGCGCCGCAGTCGCACTCCGCCGTCATCGCGCCGCGGCCCGAGGAGGCGCGCGACACCCTCCAGACCATCGGCGTGCTCGTGACCGGCGCGACCATCCTGGCCCTGCCGCACCTGACCGCCGAGGACCGGACGCGCCTCGCCGCGCAGGCCCGCGACGTGACCGTCCAGCATCACAGCGGCGACATCCCCGCCATCACTATTGCCGCCGGGGCGTACTTCGGGTCGATCGTGCAGGCATGCGCGAACCCGGTGTTCATGCAAGTGGTCGCGCAGACCGGGCCGTCGCTGAGCTATCACGTCACCGTCACCCATCGTGCGCTCGACTCCGATCTGGGGGAGCTGGCGGAGGGCTACACGGAGCTGTCCGCGGCACTGCTGGACGGGGACGACGAGCGCGTCATCGACGTCACGAAGCGGATCTTCCAGCTGGCCTAGGCTCGGGGCATGGCTCAGAACTCCCGACCCGTCGCCCTGATCACCGGAGGGTCGCGCGGCATCGGCCGGGCCATCGCCGTCGAGCTGGGCAGCACTCACCACATCCTGGTCGGCGGCCGGGATGCCGCGGGCGTCGCGTCGGTGGTGGAGGAGCTGCCGTCGGCCGAGCCGTTCGTCGCGGACCTGACCGGCGACACACTGCCCGCCCTCCCGGATCGGCTCGACGTGCTCGTGCTGTCCGCCGGCGTGGAGGATGGCGGCACCATCGCCGAGACGGACGACGCGACCTGGCGGCACGTGTTCGAGGTCAACGTCTTCGCGGTCGCGGCGCTGCTGCGGGCGACCCTCCCCGCGCTCCGAGAGGCCGGCGGGATTGTCGTCGCCATCAACAGCGGGTCGGGACTGAGCAGCGGGGCGAGCGGCGGCGTCTACTCCGGCTCGAAGTTCGCCCTGCGCGCGCTCACCGACGCGCTGCGCGAGGAGGAGCGCCCGAACGGCGTCCGCGTCACCAGCATCCACCCCGGCCGGGTCGACACGGATATGCAGCGCGCGCTCGTCGCGCGCGAAGGACACGACTACGACGCCGCGTACACGATCACTCCTGAGATGGTCGCGGCCACCGTGCGCGTGGCGGTCGACCTGCCGGGCACCGGGATGGTGGAGGCGCTGACGGTGCGGCCGGTGCGGCGGCGCTGAGCGCGTACCCGTCCCGAACCCGTCCTTTACGATCCCCGAACATTCCCCGACGAGGCTGGACTCAGCCGGAAAACCCCGGCCGCTTACCTCTGAACGGGAGAACCATGTCCAGACGATCCATCGGCATCATCACGGCGGCGACCGCGGGAATCACGTGCGCGGCCCTCATCGGCGGCCCGGCCTTCGCCGACACCCCGACGCCGACCCCGACCCCGTCCGCCTCGCACGCCCCCAAGACGCTCTCGCAGCTCCAGGCCGCCGGCGCGAAGGCCACGAGCGACCGCGAGACCAAGCTCACCGCGGCGATCGCGAAGGTCGACGCCGACACGACCCTGACCTCCAGCGACAAGTCCACGATCCTCGCGACCCTCGACGCCGACCTCGCCGGCATGAAGTCCTCGGCCTCGGCCATCGCCGCCGACACCACGACCACCCAGGCCGCCGCCGACCTCACGAAGGTCTTCACCTCCTACCGCGTGGACGCCGTCGCCCTCCCCCAGGCACGCCTCGTGGCGGATGCCGACCGCCTCACCGGCACCACGATCCCCAAGCTCACCAAGGAGCAGTCCACCCTCGCCGGCCTGCTGTCGGGCAAGGACAAGGCGAAGTCGACCTCCGCGCTGCAGTCCGACCTCAGCGACATGAGCGCACAGCTGTCGACCGCGTCCCACGACGCGAGCGGAGTCGCCGCCGCGGCCCTGGCCGTGACCCCGGCCTCCTACGACTCCAACCACTCGGCGCTGTCGTCGGCGAAGTCGTCGCTGACGTCCGCGCGCGCGGCCGTGAAGAAGGCGCAGGCCGACGCGAAGGCGGTCAGGCAGGCGCTGAAGAAGTAGGGGCGGAGGCCGAGCGCGGCGGTCAGACCGACGCCGCGCCGGCGCCCTCCCACTCGGATGCGAGCAGCGACCACAGCTGCTTGTCATGGAACGCCCCGCCGACGGGCCACGCCTCCCGGAGCACGCCCTCCAGCGTCATCCCCAGGCGGCGGGCGACGGCCGAGCTGCGCTCGTTGTCGCTCCGGCAGCGCCACTCGGCCCGGTGCATGCCGCGCTCGTCGAACGCGTAGGCGAGCAGCTCGCGCACTGCGCCCGTGATGTGGCCGTGGCCTTCGGCGCCCGGCTCCAGCCAGCAGCCCACCTCGAAACCGCCCGTCGCCGGCACGAAGTCCACGAACATGACCCCGCCGACGAGCGTGCCGTCCGACCAGATGCCGTAGATGCCCGCGCCCTCCCTGGCGGCGCGCTCGGCGTACCGGCCGAGCGTCGCGCGGGCGCCCGCGACGTCCTCCGTGACGAACGACGGCCCCACCCACGGACGGATGTGCTCCCTGGCGCGGTCGAGGTGCGCGGCGAACTCCTCCGCCATCCAGGGCTCGAGGGGGCTGAGCCGGGCGCCGGAGGCGAGGGTCTTCGAGAACATGAGGGCAACGCTACCGGTGCGGCGAACCCCCTCAGCGGAGCGCGCGCAGGTCGAACGCCCACGCGTTGACCGTGATCGGCACGCCCTTCGGGTACTCGGAGTCCTCGACCCCCGTGTTCACGAACCCCACCGAGCGGGCGAGCGCGTTGGAGGCCGCGTTGTCGACGCGCGGGAAGGCGAACACGGTGTCGCGGTCGGCCCGGGCCGCGGCATGTTCGAGCAGGAGGCGCACGGCCGCCTGCGCGTAGCCGTGGCGCTGGTAGCGCACGAACACGAACCAGCCGCACTCGTACACGGCGTCCCCGTGATGCTCGATCTGCCAGTATGCAGCCGCGCCGACCGGCTCGTCCGCCGTGCCCGACCACACTGTGAACGGCGAGATGGTCCCGTCCGCCTGCCCCCGGATACCCCGCCCTAGAACCGCCCCGTCCCCCGCAGCCGCCCAGGCCGCGAGTCGGGGTCCATGACGAACCGGTAGAGCGGTACCGCCCAGGCACGCTGCAGCCACGTCACCGCTTCGATGCGGTGGCGTCGGGCCTGACCGCCCGGCCGGGGCGATCGGCCTCCCGTTCGGTGCCAGGCGTCGAGCGCGTCGCTGCTCTCGGTCCAGAGCGCCAGCCCGTCGGCTGCGTCCGTGATGCGCGGGTCGTGCCGGTCCAGGCCGAGGTGCTCGGCCCAGAGCCGAGCACGGAGGTCGCGGGCGATGTCCCCTCCGACGATGGCGCAGGTGAGCTCGCTGTCGCTGGTCCAGGAACGCAGGTTGAAGTTGTCGGAGCCGCACGTCATCCAGGTGTCGTCGATGATGCAGATCTTCGCGTGCACGTAGATCGGAGTGCCCGCGTCGTTCTCGAGGTCGAAGACGCCCACCCGGTCGGGCGCAGCGCGGCGGAGCAGCGACACGGCCCGATGTTGCGCGAGGCGCCCGGGAGGGCCCGAGATCCCGCCGTCGTCGTCCGGATAGCGCGGCACAGCCACGATCACCTGCAGCGCGGGGTTCGACTGCAGGGCCTTCGCGATCCCGGCGACGACCTCCCTGGACCAGAGGAACTGGTCCTCGATGTAGATGAAGGAGCGTGCGCGGGCGAAGGCCTTGAGGTAGGCGCGGGCGATGCTGCGCTCCCCGTGCGGCGCGAACGGGAACGCCGGTCGCTTCGGTGCGTACGTCCGCAGAACCTGGACGGCGTGCGTTCCCGCCACCGGAGGCGGAGGCGCGGCCTCCGGGAGCGGCTTCGGGTGCCGTGGCATGTCGGCGAGACGCTGGACGAGCATCCGGTACGGGTTGCGGTGGTCCAGCGCGTGCGGGTCGTCCCAGCGTTCGGAGAACGTGTCGAGGAGGTCGCCGACCACCGGTCCGCGCAGTTCGAGTGCGGCGTCGTGCCAGGGCGGACGTTCGCCGTACCGCGGGTCGATGCCCACCGCCTACGGGTCCCCCGCGTGCCCGATGTCGTCCCGGCGGCTGTGGCAGAGGTCGATCCCGCCGACGAACGCGACGTCCCGGGCCGGGTCGTGCGTGTGCCGCACGACGAAGAGCTTCTGATGGTGCGACCCGAAGGCGCGCACCCGCTGGTCGAGCAGGACCTCGCCGCCCGCGTCGTTGATCTCGCGGCCCAGCAGCGCGTTCGTCAACCCGCTCATCGGCCCTCGGACGCTCTGGCCGTGGGAACGCCACACCAGGCCGCGCACCTCCACGCCCGCCCGCGCGATGTCCGCCAGCAGCTCCCCGATGGTCGGGCCTCCCGGCAGCAGCAGCTCGTCCTTGTCGCCACGCCAGTCGGTGAAGAACACCCTGTCGCCCGGCTCCAGCGCCGACAGCTCCTCGTGCAGCCGCGCGAAGTAGGCCGCGCCGTGGACGAGAGGCCGCACCAGGTTCCCCTCCGACCAGGACGCGCTCCCGGAGGGCCCTGCCTGCACGGCGGACGCCGGGTTCCCCCGCTCGGCTCGGCTCAGGAACCACTCGGACGCGTCAGTCGGCACGTCAGGCACTCTACGCCGACGGACACTGATCGCCGCGCCTCTGTACCGGCGGACGCCCGCGGGAGCAGAATGGTCCCGTCCGAGCCGCATCTCAACGAGCCGCATCTCAACAAGCCGCATCTCAACGAGCCGCATCTCGGCGAGCCGCATCGCGAGGCAGGGAGACCATGTCCGAATCCGCCGCACCGTCCGCCGCACCGCGCCCCACGCCGAGCCCGACCGAGAGCCTGCGCCGTCGCTCGCGGGAGGCGCTGTCCGCCCTGGCCCTCCAGTTCCTGCTCGGGATGGCAGCCAACCTCATCGGCGACCCGAAGGGCACCTTCGCGATCGTCGTGGACACCATCATCATCATCTTGCACATCCTGGTCGCGATCGGCCTGGTCGTGGTCAGCATCCGGCTGCTCCTCGCCGCCCGCAAGGCCGGCGTCGGCCAGCGTCTGGCGCTGTGGGGCCTCATCGTCATCGTGATCACGTTCCTCGCGGGCGTCGGCACGATGGTCACCGGGAACGAGTGGGCGTCGTACGTGATGGCGGCCGGGTTCCTGGTCGCGGCCGCCCTCTACGGCGGCACGTTCTTCGCGTCGTACGGGATCGGCAACACCTCGCGGGCGTAGCCGGAGGCCCCTGCCGCCGCCCGGGCGTGTCGTAGACTACTCGGGTGGATCGGTTCATCGCGTCTCAGCCCGTCGGGCGTCTGGAGGTCGTCGGCGTCCTCATCGCCGGCGTGAGATAGCCCCGCCTCTCTTCCCGTGATCCCGCGCGCCCTTTTCGCGCGCTCCCGCTCGCGTTCGTGCGCGCTCCCGCGCCGTGGCCCCGCAGTTCCGCGCCGGCCCCGCGAGCACCCCATCACGCCGGACCCGTCGCCGTCCCCGGCGTCCGCGGTCCGCAGACAGACAGGACACCCATCCATGCTTCCCGTGAACGAGCAGCAGCTCCGCTCCTCCTTCGTCAACGCCTCCCAGCGCGAGCGCAAGGAGCTCACCCTCCCCGACCTGGCGAGCACGCGCTGGGACGACCTCGACTACCTCGGCTGGCGCGACCGCAGGAACCCGAACCAGGGCTATGTGATCGCGGAGGTCGACGGCGAGCTCGTCGGCGTCCTGCTGCGAAAAGCCGATGGCGGCATCCGCAGCCGGCCGCAGTGCTCGTGGTGCGAGGACGTGCACCTGCCCAACGAGGTCGTCTTCTTCATCGCGAAGCGCGCGGGCGCGGCCGGCCGAAACGGGAACACGCTGGGCACGCTCGTGTGCGCGGGATTCGAGTGCTCGGCGAACGTCCGCAAGCGACCGCCGCTCGCCTACGTCGGATTCGACGTGGAGGCCGCCCGCCTCCAGCGCATGAAGGCGCTGCGGGAGCACGTCACGACCTTCGTCCGTCGCGTCGCCGAGGGCTGAGTCCGGGAGGTCGCGGCCTTGCGGACGCCCGTCAGTGCTGCGGAAGCGTGATGGCGCCGGTGTTCGTGAGGCCGTCGACGTCGGCGGCAATGCCCTCGGTCTCGGGGAGGGTGCGCTCGATGTGATCGCGGAGCGAGCTCATGGGATGGTTCCTATCGTGCTGTGGGGGTAACCGGGAAATCTTCCGCCATTCAACCTGAGAAGACGCACAACACCCGGGATTGAATGGCGGTATCGTCGCGGCATGTGCCGGAACATCCGCTGCCTCCACAACTTCGAACCGCCCACGACCGACGATGAGGTCCGGGAGGCCGCCCTCCAGTTCGTCCGCAAGGTCAGCGGCTCGACGCGCCCCTCCCGGGCGAACGCCGCCGCGTTCGACGAGGCGATCGACGAGATCGCCGAGGCCACGCGCCGCATGCTCGACCAGCTCGTCACCAACGCGCCGCCGAAGACCCGAGAGGCCGAGGCGCTGAAGGGGCGCGAGCGGCACGAGAAGCGGATGGAGCGGGAGGTGCGGATCCGCACGGCCGTGTGATCCCGGTACGTCGCGCCCTCGGCTACGGGAGGTTGTAGACGACCACGCCGGCGATGATCGCCGCGACACAGAGGCTCACTCCGAGCCAAACCGGCACGACTGAACGCGGCTTCCCCTGCGCGACTCGCCGATCACCAACCCGCTTGTCGAAGCGCCGTATCCACGGCATGAGCGCGGAGATAGCTATAGCGATGACCGCCAGAATGATCAGCCACAGTGGCACCAGTGGACTCGCTTTCGTGGTCGGAAACGGGGCGACCCTCATCACACCATGATCGGGTGCTGCTGACGCGAATCTCTGCGCCCCACGTTCGGGCGGACCTCACTCCGCCGGGACCGACCACACGAAGCCGTGCCCGCCGAGCGTCACGCCGTCCCGCAGGTCGTGACCGTCACCCGTGACGAGATCCGTCCGCAACGCGGCATGTCCGTCGAGCGCCCACGGCTCGACCCGCTCCGGGTAGTCGCCGAAGTTCGCGAGCACCAGGAGGGAGCGCCCGTCCCGGCCCGGCCGGACGTATCCCAGCACCTTCGGGTTCCCGGTGTCGAGCGCGACCAGCTCGCCGCCGCCGAGCGCATCGAACCGCCGGCGGAGCCCGATGAGCCACCGCATCCGTTCGTACAGGCTGCCGGCGCGCGTGGAGGCGTCCGTCCGCTCTTCGTACAGCCGCGCCGGATACGCCGGCCGGCCGACCCACCGCGAGTCCTCCCGGCGTCCCTCCGCCTCCAGCTGCCCGTAGTCGTTGAGCTGGCCGACCTCGTCGCCCAGGTAGATCAGCGGGATGCCGCCGGTCGACAGCGCGAGGGAGTAGGCGAGCAGCACCCGGCCGGGTCCTCCGGCGTCGCCCGACTCGTACCCCGCCAGGGAGGCCGTCGTCCCGGCGACCCGGCTGTCGCCCGTCTTCGGATTGAACTGGAAGGCGACCCCGCGCGCGAAGCTGCCTTCGAAGCGGCCCGTGTAGTAGTCGTTGAGGAAGCGTCGGTGACCGTACGGGTCGATGCCGAGACGGATGGCGTCCTCGTCCGCGAACGTCCAGCCGATGTCGTCGTGGCTGCGCACGTAGTTCACCCAGGCGGTCCCGGACGGGGTCCGGTGGCGGTCGGCCAGCGCACCCTGGAGCAGCCGCACGTCGCGGGTCGCCAGCGCCTCCCAGGTGAGCGCCATCTGCAGCGGGTTGTAGCTGAGCTGGCACTCGTCCTGGCGCACGTACGAGAGCACGTCGTCCGGGTGCACGATGGCCTCCGAGAGGAAGACCATCGCGGGCGCGGCGATCCGGCAGACGGCGTTGAAGGCCTGCAGCAGCAGGTGGGCCTGGGGCAGGTTCTCGCTGGAGGTGCCGAGCTGCTTCCAGATGAACGGGACGGCGTCCATCCGCAAGACCTCCACGCCGAGGTTGGCGAGGAAGAGCATCTCCCCCGCCATCGCGCGGAAGACCGCCGGGTTGGAGTACTTGAGGTCCCACTGGAACGAGTGGAACGACGCCCAGACCCAGGTGCCGTCCGCGAGCTGAACGAACGAGCCGGGGTGGTCGTCCGGGAAGATCTCCCGCGTCGTCTCCTCGAACCGGTCCGGCTGCTCGCGCGAGTCGAACATCCAGTAGTAGTCCCGGAAGGCCGGATCGCCGGCGATCGCGCGCCTGGCCCACTCGTGGTCGCTGGCGGTGTGGTTGAAGACGAAGTCGACGGCGAGCGAGATGCCGTTCCCGCGCAGCGCCTCGCCCAGAGTGCGGAGGTCGTCGATCGTGCCGAGCCGCGGGTTCAGCTCCCGGTAGCTGGAGACCGCGTAGCCGCCGTCCGAGTTCCCCTCCGGGGTGAGGAACGGCGGCATCACGTGCAGGTAGGTCAGCCCCAGCTCGCGGAAGTACGGGATGCGCTCCCGGAGCCCGGGAACGCCGCCCGCGTAGAGGTCGGTGTAGCAGACACCGCCGAGCATCGCGTTGGACTGGAACCAGTCCGGCTGCTCCGAGCGCCGGCGGTCGAGGTCCTTGAGCTCGGCGGTGCGCTCCCGCCAGGAGGCGTCCACCAGCTCCAGCGTGCTCGCCAGAGCCCCCGGCAGTCCCGGATGGTCGCCGTAGATCGCGCCGAGGAGGCGGCGCAGTCGCTCCCCCTCCACCGCGAGCCTGCGCTCGAAATCGCGACGGTCTTCCTCGATCGTGCTGCTCTCGCTGCTCACGTGACCCAACGTAGGGCGCGGCATTCGATTGACCAAGGGGTTTCCGTCGCGGGACGGCGCGCGATGGAGGGGGCGGGCGACCTCAGACCGTGCGCGGTGCCTTCGCCAGGTTCGCCTCGAGCTCCTGACGGTTCTGCCGCACCACGTAGGCCGGACGGTCGCGCTCCACGCGCCAGCTCTCCGAGAGCGGGCCGAGGTTGACGGTGTCGAAGCCGAACTGGTCGTAGATCGACGTCACGAGCGCAGCCGCGTCCTCGTGGTCGCTCGCGGTCGCAAGCGCACGCCGGTTCTCGGTGCCCGCGGGCGAGCCGGTGGTCTGGATGTCGCGGGCGGCGATGTGGTTGAAGCCCTTGGCCACCTTCGACTCCGGCAGGTGGGCCTGGAGGAGGCCGGAGACCGTCTCCGTCCCGTCGTCGAGCTCGGCGATGTGGCCGTCCCGCTCGAAGTAGTAGTTGTTCGTGTCGATCACGATCTTTCCCGCGAGGGGCTCCACGGGGATGTCGCGGTAGCTCCGGAGCGGGACGGTCACCACCACGAAGTCCCCGGCCGCTCCCGCTTCGGCGGCCGTCGCCGCGGTCGCCGACGGGCCCAGCTCGGCGACCAGCTCCGCGAGCGTCTCCGGTCCGCGCGAGTTCGCGATCGTGACCGTGTAGCCGTGGGCGATGAAAGTGCGGGCGAGTGCCTGGCCGATGTGGCCGGCTCCGATGATTCCTACGTTCGTCATGAAGGGTGCAACCGAGGGGGCCACGGAGAATTCCGGGAGGCATACGCTGTCGCCATGCACCGCGCCACGCGGGGACCCGCAGGCCGCACGCGCGCTCGCCTCGGAGCGGCCGCGCTGGCTGGCCTGCTGCTGCTCGCGGGCTGCACCGCGTCGGGGCCGCCGTCGCCGACGACGTCCCGCACGTCGAGCACACCGACGCCCTCCCGCCCCACGCCGTCAACGTCGTCCACACCGGTCGCGGTTCCGGTGCCCGGCGTCACGGCCTGGTCCTCGTACCACGCCGGTCCGGCGCGCACCGGGGCGGTGGCCGCCGGAGCCTCGCTCGCCTCGCTCGCGCGGGCCTGGTCGGCCGACCTCGGCGGCGCGGTATTCGGCCAGCCCGTCGTCGCGGGCGGCCGGGTGATCGCGGCCACGGAGACCAACCGGGTGGTGGCGCTCGACCCCGCCAGCGGGAGCGTCGTCTGGTCGGCCTCCCTCGGCGCACCGCTGACGAACGTCGGCTCGGTGGCCGGCTGCGGAGACATCGACCCGCTCGGCGTCACCAGCACCCCGGCCGTGGACACCGCCACCGGGACCGTGTACGTCGTGGGCGAAGTGAGCACCGGCGGAGGGGCGGTGCACCACCAGCTCGAGGGGTTCAGCGTCGCCACGGGACAGGTGCTGCTATCGGAGACCGTCGACCCGCCGCTCCCCGCGGGCGAGGACCCTGTGCACCTCCTCCAGCGGGCGTCGCTCGCAGTGGCGAACGGCCGCGTCTACATCGGCTACGGCGGCAACTACGGCGATTGCGGCGCCTACCACGGCTGGGTCGTCGGGGTGAACGAGACCGGCGCGCCCGGCCTCATCGCGTTCGAGGCGGCGGCGGACGGCCAGGGCGGCGCGATCTGGCAGGGCGGCGGCGCGCCCGCGATCGACGCGGCAGGCGACCTCTACGTGTCGACGGGCAACTCCAACCCGGACCCGCCGGCCGGCGGCCCCGATCCCGTGCAGTACGCGGAGAGCGTGGTCAAGCTGTCGTCCGACCTGAAACCGCTCGCCGCCTTCAAGGACCATGGCGCGGGAGGCGACGACGACCTGGGGACGGGCAATCCGGTGCTGCTGCCGGGTGGCCTCCTGTTCGTCGCGGGGAAGACGGATGTCGGCTTCGTCCTGCGCCAGTCCGACCTGTCGGAGGTCGCGAGCATCAGCGGGATCTGCGGCAGCGATCCCGACGGCGGTGCCGCGTACGACCAGGCGACGAACCGCCTGTTCGTCTCGTGCCTCGACGGGGGCATCCAGACGGTGGACCTCGCGTCCAGCCAGCGGGGTCAGCGCCTGTCGGGTGCGAACGGCGCGCCCATCGTCATCGGAGGCACAGTGTGGGCGGTCGACTACCCGGACGGGACGGTCAGCCAGTTCGACGCGGCCAGCGGCGCGCTGATGCAACGGCAGCCAGTGGGAGACTCCGTGCCGCACTTCGTGAGCCCGAGCGCAGGCCTCGGGGTGCTGCTCGTGGGGACGGATTCGGGGGTGGTCGCCTTCCGCGGGGGCGGGTGAGCCGCGTACCGGAGCGGTCGCTGAGCATGCTCCCACGCGCACCGTGTATGGTTGGTTGGGTCCGGCAGACTGCATTTCGTCGATCGGCCGGGCATGATCACGCGTTTCTGACCGTGTGACCGTGACGGTCCCGCATCAGAAACCGGTCCTTCCCATCCGAGTGTCGCGTGCGGGGCCGCCATCCTCTACAGGCTTCCGACATCCCCGAAGGGGTTCCGACAGCTCCACGGGAACCGAGAGGTCCGCCTCCACCGCCCATGACCCGGCCATCATCTTCCGTCGCAGCAGCGCTGCCGCGACGACACCCGCCTCGTACGAGGCGAAAGGACTCACCATCACCATCGTTTTGCGGCCACCGGCCGCACTCACCTGGCGCCAAGCCGACGACACCGTCTGGGTTGCCACCATCGACGAGGAGTACGTCGGCATCGCCGAACTCGACAACGGTCGATTCCGCGTGCTCGACGGCCGTTCGCGCCCCGTCGGCACCGCGCCCAGCATCGCCGAGGCGGAGACCCTCCTCCGGCGCACACCGACCCACCGCGTTCCTCGCGGTGTTCACAGACGTCCGCGCCGATTCGCGCGCGGCGACCGGAGCCGACCTCTCGGCTCCCGAAGAATGAAGGAAGAAAAGATGCCCACTGGCACCGTCAAATGGTTCAACTCGGAAAAGGGCTACGGCTTCATCGCCCCGGATGACGGCAGCGCCGACGTCTTCGCCCACTACAGCGAAATCGCCTCCAACGGCGGTTACCGCAACCTCGACGAGAACCAGAAGGTCGAGTACGACCTCGCACAGGGACCGAAGGGTCCCCAGGCCGCGAACATCCGCCAGGCCTGATGGTTCCGGTGCCCGGTCGAGAGGCCGGGCACCGACTCCGTCGCGGGGCGCCGCTCTCACGGGCTACACCGGCGACACTCAGCAAGCGCGCCTACGCTTGCGGCATCTCGGGCGTTCTGCCCACATCCTCGGCTGGGAAGTCGTCGCACCAGCGGAGGAAGTAATGACCGCATCCACTCTCGGCCCTGTCACGAAGACGCGACAACGCGACGCGTCCCGGCCTGCGGTCACCAGCACGTACAACGAACTGCTCGCGCAGGTTCGCAGCGAAGGCCTCCTCGAGCGCCGCCGCGGCTTCTACATCGGCACGTTCGCCGTGCTCACGGTCGGCCTGCTCGGCGCGGCCGCCGGTTTCGTCCTGCTGGGCGACTCCTGGTTCCAGCTGCTCATCGCGGCAGCGCTCGGACTGATCTTCACCCAGTTCGCCTTCCTCGGCCACGAGGCGTCGCACCGTCAGGTGTTCGCTTCCGGTCCCCGCAACGACCGCGCGGGCCGGCTCATCGCGACCTGGCTGGTCGGCATGAGCTACCAGTGGTGGATGACGAAGCACACCCGCCACCACGCGAACCCGAACACCGAGGGCAAAGACCCCGACATCGCGTTCGACACGATCTCCTTCACCACAACGGACGCCGCCCGTCAGCGCGGCCTCCTCGCCGTCATCACCCGCCGCCAGGGCTACCTCTTCTTCCCGCTGCTCCTGCTGGAGGGCGTGAACCTGCACGTCACGTCGATCCGCTCGCTCGTCGCGCGGGGCCCGGTCGAGCGCCGCAAAACCGAGCTCATCGCGATCGGACTGCGGCTCTCGATCTACGTCACCATCGTGTTCCTCATGCTCCCGCTCGGGATGGCGTTCGCGTTCCTCGGAGTGCAGCTCGCGGTCTTCGGCGTCTACATGGGCGCCTCGTTCGCCCCCAACCACAAGGGCATGCCGCTGCTCCCGGCCGGCTCCCGGGTGGACTTCCTCAGCAAGCAGGTGCTGACCTCCCGCAACATCCGCGGCGGGTGGGAGATGAGCATCTTCATGGGTGGGCTCAACCACCAGATCGAACACCACCTCTTCCCGAGCATGCCGAGGCCCCACCTGCGCCGGGCCCGCGAACTCGTGCGCGAGCACTGCCGCGCCCACGACATCCCGTACACCGAGACCGGGCTCGTGAACTCGTACCGAATCGTCATCGCCTACCTCAACCGGGTGGGGCTCGCGGCGCGCGACCCGTTCGACTGCCCGGCGGCGAACCAGTACCGCAGAGCCTGAGACCTCCACCCTCACGGCCCGATGTCAAGCGGCTGTGCGCCCGCTGTGTGAGAGGACGTTGAGGACGCAGAAGTCCTGGTGAACGCCGTATTCGACAGTTCGCTCCCGCCCACCTGGCAATCGGCTCCGTGCGATGGCCTTTCTTCAGCCGCGTGGGACAGACTGGGCAGGCACCTCCGGTTGACGTGAAGCCTCGCCTGGCACCCGATTCTTTGCCCCCCTTCCGGACTGACCGAAGGAGGGCAACATCATGGGCTACCTCAGCTACGAGAACACCGAGTACCAGTTCGACGACCGAACCCTCGCTCACCTGCACATCGTCATCGTCAACAAGCTCCGGCAAGGCCAGAGCTTCGCCCTGTCCTGGAAGGACGCGGCCGCCGTGGGCGGCGGACGCACCAGCATCTGGCTGCACCCGTCCAGCAACCTGCGATTCCACTTCGACGGCTCCCGCACCCCCGCACTCAACGGCGACTGGCTCCAGCAGCTCGCGGACTCCGCGGAGAGCTCGCGCGGGCTGGTCATCGAAGCGGAGGAACGAGCGCCGCTGCGGGCGCTCGAGACGGCCTGAGCCGAGTTCGGGCGCGCCGCGCCTTCGACGTGTGACACCATGCCGGTGTGCCGTCATCGCAGACCCTGAGCCTCGCCGATCGACGCCTGGTGGCCGCGTGGGCGGCCGAGTGCGCCTCCCGGGTGCTCGCACTGTTCGAGGCCGAGGCGCCGGACGATCCGAGGCCCCGGGACGCGATCGACCGCGCCAGGGCCTTCGCCCGCGGCGAGCTCGACGCGGCCCACGAGATCCGTGACCGTTTCGTCGCCGGACGCGCCGCGCAAGCGGTCTCCTCCCCCGCGGCCGTCGCCGCCGCCCGATCGGCGGCACAGGCCGCCGCGGTCGCGCACATGGGCGCCCACGCGCTCGGCGCTGCGGCGTACGCGGCGAAGGCTACCGGCCTGGCCCCGCACGCCGACCCGACCAGCGCCGATCAGGAGACCGCCTGGCAGTTCGCGCAGCTCGACGAGCAGACCCGATCGGCGCTCGCACGGTTGCCCTCCCTCGGCGAAGACAGCGCCGGTCCGCTCGGGGCCGGGCTCCTCACGAAGGGCGTGCTCGGGGTCGCCATCCGGAGGATTCAGGAGCAGCTCTGAGAGCGAAGTGGTGAGGGCGGCGCCCCCACGCCGCCCTCACGTTTGCATTCCCGGGCCGCGACCGGCTCCCCCGTCGGTCATGGCTCCGATACTGCGCGCCAACATACTAAAATCCCGGTTGACGTTTGATCTCACAGTAGAGCGTCGTACGGCCGTCGTCAATCAGTGAGGTAGACCGATCGTTCCGACCGTCTGGTTTGCTGCTGGACCTCCCCGGCCGCGATATCCTGCACCGGAGCAGCACACGCTCCTGTCGAGGAAGGTCCGTCGGATGGCAGAACGCGCTCGGCAGGCGAACGAGACCCGGGAAGCCATCCTCGACGCCGCCGCCGCCGAGTTCGCCCGCTACGGCTTCAGCGGGGCCCGGCTGGACCGGATCATCGCGGCGACCGGCTTCACGAAGGGAGCCGTCTACTTCCACTTCGCGTCGAAGAAGGCGATGGCGGACGCGGTGCTGTCCGGACGCTTCGACGCGTGGCCGGCGCTCGTGCAGGACGTCAGAGACCACGGCGGTCGCGGCCTCTCCGGCATGCGGCTCCTCGCCTGGCGGGTGACGCGGACGATGGCGACCAACATCCGCACCCGCGCCGCCATGCGCCTCAGCCAGGAGCTCCGGCTCGTCCCCCAGGGTGTCAATCCGTACGATGTCTGGGCCCAGCGATTCATCCCGTTCCTGGACGAAGCGGTCGAGGACGGCGACGCACCCGACTCCCTGGATCGCGCCAGAGCGGCCAAGACGATCGTCAACTGCCTCTTCGGCGTCCTCTCGGTGGCCATCGACTCGGGAACAGAAGACCAGGTCGACGCCGAGCTTGAGGCGCTGTGGAGGCTTGTGACGCCGGGGCTGCGTACGGGAGGGGCCGGATAGTCGGGGCCGAGTGAGCGGAGCAAACCTTTTTCCCTGCGGGTCGCGTCTTCGCCCGAACCGGCGCTCCGCAGGAGACCGGACGTACCATGAAGGAGTGACCACGGACGATTTCGAATACCCCGATGAAGCCGGATACCCCGACGGCACCGGCACCCTGACCGAGGACCAGGTCGTCCTCATCGGGGAGGTGACGGACGACCACTCCCCCACGATCACCTTCTTCGTCACCGACAACGAGCCGAGCTCGACGTACGAGGCGATCTCCGGGGACACCGTGATCGGCGGCCTGACCTACGAGGTCGCCGACGAGAACCGGCGCGTGCTCGTCGCGGCCGCGGTGTACCCCGAGTACCGAGGCCAGGGAGTGGCCACCGAGCTGATCCGGCGCGTCCTGGACGACATCCGCACCCGCGGCGACACGATCACCGTCGTGTGCCCCATTGTGCGGGCCTTCATCGACCGCAACCCCGAGTACGGCGACCTCGTCGACCCGGCGCTCCCCGGGCTGCGCACGAGGTAGCCGACCCAGGAGGTCGAACGGCTGCTCCAGGCGTCAGACCACCAGCGCCCGGATCGCGCTGGCCGCGGCTCCCCGCGCCCAGTCCTCGAAGGTGTGCGGGCGCACGGCGAGCTGGCACTGGTCGGCGGAGGCGAACACGTGCTCGGCGTACGAGCGGCGGAGCGGCTCGTCGATGAGGTCGAAGTCGGCGACGCCCTCGCCGCCGATGACGACGAGTTCGGGGCCGACCAGATTCACCAGGCTGGCGATCGCGGCGCCGATCACCCTGCCGGCCTCATCGAACACCTCGACCGCGGCGGCGTCCCCGGCCCTCCGGAGCTCCAACGCCTCGCTCATGGTGACCGGGCGTCCGTGAGCGGCTGAGACGGCGGCCACGATCGCTGTCGTGGACGCCACCGCCTCCACGCAGCCGCGGCGGCCGCACGCGCACACCTTGTCGGGCGACGTGAGCGGGAGGTGGCCGATCTCCCCGGCCACTCCGTAGGCGCCCTCGACGACCTCCCCGTTCAGGTGCAGGCCGGAGCCGATGCCGCGGCCGATGGTGACGATCGCGAAGGAGCTCGTCCCGAGTCCGACGCCGAACCAGTGCTCGCCGATGGTGAGCGCCCGCACGTCGTTCTCGACGACGACCCGCCGGCCGAGCCGCTCCGCGAGCGCGGTCCCCAGTTCGACGCCCTTCCACTCCATCAGTGCGGAGTCGCGCACGATCCCCTTCGCGGTGTCGACGTCGCCCGACACGGCGACACCGACGGACGCGAGTCGCGGACCCAGACCGTCGAGCTTCCGCTCGAGGAGAGCACAGAGCTCGACGATCGCGTCGATGACCTCGGCCGGCGCGTGCGAGGTGAGCGGCAGCCGCTCGGACGCGATGACACGGGTCGTGAGGTCGGTCGCGACGCCGATGAGCTCGTCCGCGTTCACCTTGATCCCGAGCGTCACGACCGCGTCCGGGACGAGGGCGACGGGACTCACCGGCCGGCCGGGCAGGCCCGTCAAGGTCGGTCCGAGGGTGTCGTTGAGGAGCCCGACGGCGACGAGCGGAGCCACGGCCTTGGTCACCGCCGCCTGCGACAGTCCCGTGAGCTTGGCCACGTCGATCCTGCTGATCGGGCTCCTGGTGAGGATCGTGGTGAAGACGCGCGTGGCCGCATCGGACGACGAGCCGAGCAGCGCCGTCCGAGTCCGCACCTCGTCGTTCATGTCCATTCCCCGATCAGAATACGGGTTCCGGGATCGTGACGACGGCCGTTCCGCCGGCGGGGACGAGCACGTCGAGGTCGGAGGCGCCGGAGCGGACCGGAACGCGACGTTCCGTCGTGCCGGGGTTGTGGAGGACGGCCTCCGTCAGCACACCGTCCGACCAGCTCAGGTCGACGACGATTCCGCCGCGGGCGTGGAGGCCGTCGACGCGGCCCTCCGGCCAGGCCGAGGGCAACGCGGGCAGCAGGTGGACGCGACCGCCGTGGCTCTGCAGCAGCAGCTCCGCGATCCCGGCGGGGAACCCGAGGTTGCCGTCGAGCTGGAACGGCGGGTGCGTGCTGAAGAGGTTCGGGAGGAGGCCGCCCCACTCGGAGCCGTCGACCGGGCCGTGCCGGCGGGCGTCGCCGCGGTAGGGGGCGAGCGCCTCGCGCAGCAGCTCGTGCGCGGTCTCGCCGTCGCCGAGCCGGGCGCGCAGCGCGATCTTCCACGCCCACGACCAGCCCATCGCACCGGGGCCGCGCGCGTCGAGGAAGCGCCGGGCGCCGTCCGCGAGCGCGGGGGCCGACTCCGGAGTGATGAGCTCCAGCGGGTACACGCCGACGAGGGCGGAGAGGTGCCGATGCGCTGGCTCGTGCTCGGCGACCTCCGCCGACCACTCCAGCAACCGGCCGTCGGAGCCCACCCGGAGCGCGGGGATGGTGCGGAGAGCGGCCACGACCTCCCGGCGCAGAGGGGCGTCGGCGCCGTCCTCCACGGTGTCGATCGCCACCAGCGCGCGCTCGAAGAGGGCGCGGATCAGTTCGAGGTCCATCGTCGCCGTCAGCCCGAGTGCCCGCGGCCGGCCGTCCGCGTCGAGGTACTGGTTCTCCGGGGAGGTGGACGGCGCGAGGTACGCGACGCCGTCGGGGCCGACCTGGAGCCAGTCGAGGCAGAACTCGGTCGCGCCGCGCAGCAGCGGCCAGATCCGGTCGCGCAGCAACGCGACGTCGGCGCTGAATTCGTACTGGTCCCACAGCGAGTGGCAGAGCCAGACGCCGCCCATCATCCAGATCGCCCAGCTCGGCGCGCCGTGCCCCATGCCGACCGGGAGGCTCCAGCCCCACAGGTCGCTGTTGTGGTGCGCGACCCAGCCGCGGGCGCCGTAGAGCTCGCGGGCGACGTCGCGGCCGGTCTGAGCGATGCGCTCGACCAGCGAGATCAGCGGTTCGGCGTCCGCGGTGAGCCCGAGCGGGCCGGCCGACCAGTAGTTCATCTCGGTGTTGATGTTGATCGTGTAGTTGGAGGACCAGGCGGGCCGCAGCTCGCCGTTCCAGATGCCCTGGAGGTTGGCTGCAGGGCCGCCCGGCCGCGAGCAGGACTGGAGGAGGTAGCGCCCGTACTCGGCCGCGATCGTCGCCCGGAGGCCGTCGCCGGCGCCGTCGAGCACATCCCTCTGCACATCCCACCGGCCGGCACGCCGGCCGCCGATCGCGAACCGCGCCGCCGCACGGCGCTGCACGCCGACGGTGGAGGGGGACGTGTTCTCGCCAAGCGCGCCGAGAACGCGCTCCCGCGCGCGGTTCCGGATCGTCTCATGGGAGACGCTCCGCCACTCGTCGTCCACGCCGGCCCACCACGACTCAGCGCGGGACGACGACGAGAGGGCGATCGACAACCGACTGGCATGACGGATCGTCAGACCGGAGTCGTCGGATTCGGCCGTGCCGTCGCTTCGCACCGCAAGGGCCGTGGATGCGAAGCCGTCATTGGATCCGTCGCCCGACTCCGCATAGCGGATCGCGGGGACGACGGATGATTCGTGCAGGGGCGCGCCGTCGACCGGGACGGCCAGGTCGAGCGCGAGTTCGCCGACGCCGCTCTCGCCTGCACTGCTGCGGCGGCCGAGCTCCCGCAGCGGGGTGGTGACGCTCACGCGCACCTCTGGCAGCGGCTCGTCCGCCTCGATGCGGATGACGAGCGCGCCACCGGCGACCCACGAGACGCGACGGACGGCGACGCCGCCGACCTCCAGCCGCTCCTCCAGGAACGCCTCGTCCAGGTCGAGCACCCGCGCGGGCTCCCCCGCCGCCTGGATCGCCGCGGGGAGGCCGACGAACAGGTCGGCCAGCGGCAGGAACTCCTGCGAGTAGCGGCCCTCGAAGGTCATGAGCAGCCGCTCGGCGTCAGCGAGGTCGCCGCTCGCGAGAGCGGCGCGCACCTCGCGCAGCCGGTCGGGACCGGCGCCTCCCGCGAGGACACGGCGCAGCTCCTCCCCGGCCGTCTCCGGGGAACCGGACCAGATCAGGGCGTCGTTCACCTGGTAGCGGCCGGTCGCGCCGCCGAACGCCATCGCGCCGAGGCGGCCGTCGCCGAGCGGGACGGCCTCCTCCCAGTGGGCGGCAGGAGCCGACCAGGCGAGCTGGAGCGTGTTCTTCGTCATGCGAGTCGAGTGTCCGTTCACCGTTCGGCGGAGGCCGGTTCACGTCCGTGAGCTGGAGCGGAAATCGCCGGCCGGGGTTGCAGATCACACAGTAGGCATGGTTTATTGACACTGTCAAGCAATTCCATTCCCCCCGAGGAGCCACCCATGCTCGACGGCTACGGCGCCGTACTCGCCCTGCGCGCAGCAGGCACCTCCCTCGTCCTCGACGCGGACGGACGAGTGCCCCGCGTGCTGCACTGGGGAGCCGACCTCGGCCCGCTCGACGAGGCCCTGTCGGAGGCCCTGCGCGACAGCGGCGGCCCCGCCGTGCTCAACAACTCGCCGGACGTCCCCCGCTCGTTCAGCCTGTGGCCCAGCGAGTTCGAAGGCTGGGCAGGGACGCCGGCGCAGGAGGGGCACGCCGCCGGCTCAGCGACGACGCCGCGGCCGCACACCGTCGCCGTGCGCTACGAGACGGATGGACGCGACGGCGACCTCGGCGGCCGCATCGAGTTCGACCTCGCGGACGAGATCACCGCGCTGCGCTCGACCATGTCCATCGCCCTCGACCGGTTCGGGGTACTGGCGGTGGACGTCACCCTCACCCGTGACGCCGCGCTCTCCGGCGGCACGACGACCGAGCCCTACACGCTCGACGCCCTCCGCGTCCTGATGCCCGTGCCGGAGCGCGCGACCGACATCCTCGACTTCACCGGCAAGTGGTGCCGCGAGCGCGCACCGCAGCGCGGCCCGCTGTTCTTCGGCAGCCACGTCCGCCGCGCACGGCGCGGGAAGCCGGGCCACGACGCCCCGTTCCTCGTCGTCGCCGGTACAGAGGACCTCGGCTTCCGGCGTGGGGAGGCCTGGGCCTCGCACCTCGCGTGGAGCGGCGACGCCGAGTACGTGGTGGAGCGGCTCACCGAGGGCGCCGGCCCGTTCTCGTCCGTGCTGGGCGTAGGCGAAGGCCTCCGTCCCGGCGAGATCGCGCTGGCGCACGGCGACAGCTACATCGCCCCGACCGCGCTGTTCCTGTGGTCGGCCGACGGTCTCGACGGGCTGGCCGACCGCCTCCACCGACGCCTGCGCGCCCGGCCCTCGCACCCGGCGAAGCCGCGCCCGCTCACGCTGAACTCGTGGGAGGCGGTCTACTTCGACCACGACCTGGACCGGCTCACCGCGCTCGTGGAGCGCGCCGCGCGGGTGGGCGTGGAGCGCGTGGTGCTGGACGACGGCTGGTTCCACGGCCGTCGCGGCGCCAACGCCGGGCTCGGCGACTGGATCGTGGACCGCTCCGTCTGGCCGGACGGCCTCGGCCCGCTGGTCGACATCGTACGTGCGCACGGGATGGAGTTCGGGCTCTGGTTCGAGCCGGAGATGATCAACCTCGACTCCGACCTGGCCCGCGCGCATCCCGACTGGGTGCTCGGCCCCCGGCAGGCGCTCGGCGCGACTGCACGCGACCAGTACGTGCTCGACCTCACGCGACCCGACGCCTATGCGTACGTGCTCGAGCGGATCAGCGCGATCGTGTCCGAGTACGGCGTCGACTACATCAAGTGGGACCACAACCGCGACCTGTCGGAGGCGGTGAGCGGGTACGCCGGCGTCGACCGGCCCGCGGTCCACGAGCAGACCACCGCGCTCTACCGGATGCTCGACACGCTGCGCGCGCGGCACCCCGGGCTGGAGATCGAGACCTGTTCGGGAGGCGGCGGCCGGGTCGACCTCGGCATCCTCGACCGCACCGACCGGGTCTGGGCGTCCGACTGCAACGATCCGGTCGAGCGCCTCCAGATCGAGCGCTGGACCCGGATGCTGCTGCCGCCCGAGCTGATCGGATCGCACCTCGGCGCCGAGCGCTCGCACACGACCTCGCGGCGCACGGACCTGGCGTTCCGGCTGATCGTCGCGCTGACCGCGCACGCCGGGATCGAGTGGGACCTCCAGGAGGCCGACGACGAGCAGCTCGCGCAGATCGCGCGCTGGGGCGCGGCGTACCGCGAGCTGCGCGGCCTCATCCACTCCGGCCGGGTCGTGAACGCGGACCTCGCCGACGAGACCACCCTGCTGACCGGCATCGTCGCCGACGACGGGAGCCGGGCGATCTTCACCTGGGCGCGGCTCGGCACCTCGGCGCCCGGCCAGTCCGGCCGCGTTCGCCTTCCCGGCCTGGACGCCGGCGCCCGCTACGCGGTGCGCGTCCGCGACGACTTCGGCCCGGCCAGCCGCCACCAGAGCGCCGACCCGTCCTGGCTCGTCGCCGCGGCGACCGGCACTGTGGTCCTCCCCGGCGCGGTGCTCGCCGTCGCGGGCGTCCCGCTCCCGACCCTCAACCCCCAACAAGCGATGCTGTTCGATCTCGTGCGGGTGCCCTGACCCCGGCGATCGCTCCAGTCACAGACGGCCCACCACATATCGCCCGCGCGCATCGTTGCGCTCGAGCGCCTCAGAGAGGAAGAACGTATGACAGGCCAGACACGCTCGCGACGGGGACTCACCGCCCTGCTCGCGACGATCGCGGCGCTGGGACTCGTGGCGGCTGCCGCGGCTCCCGCCGGCGCGACCCCGACGGGCACGCCCACCCCCACCGCTCCACCGACCGTCACGGCGAGCGCGACCCCGGCGCCGACCGGGACGCCATCCGCGACACCGACCTCCACTGCGAAGCCGACCTCCACCGCGAAGCCGACCTCGAGCGCGACACCAACGCCCGCCCCGGCCGTGGACCCGTGGGCCGCCAAGCCCTACATGGGCTGGAGCAGCTACTCCATGCAGGTCTACAGCGGCAACGGCAAGTGGATCACCGCCGACCAGATCCTCGCGCAGTCCGATGCCATGAAGGCGAAGCTGGGCAAAGCCGGTTACGACTACATCAACGTCGACTCCGGCTGGAACGACGGCGTCGACGCCAACGGCCGGCCCGTGCCGAGCGCGACGCTGTACCCGCAGGGACTGAAGAAGGTGATCGACCACGTCCACGCGAACGGCCAGAAGTTCGGTCTGTACTTCATCCCGGGCATCTCCCCCGCGGTGTACCAGGCGGCGTACCCGATCGCGAACGCGCCGGGTTGCACCACCCACGACATCGTCACGCAGCCGTTGCAGCAGGCCGACTACTGGAAGATCGGTTACCGCCTCGACTTCTCGAACCCGTGCGCGCAGAAGTACATCGACTCCATCGTCGATCAGCTCGCGTCCTGGGGCGTGAACTTCGTCAAGTTCGACAGCGTCACCCCGGGTTCCGGCATCAGCGACCTGTCGCTGGACGCCCGTGACGACGTCGCCGCCTGGTCGAAGGCGCTGAAGGCCAAGGGCATCTGGTTCGAGCTCTCCTGGGCGCTCGACATCAACTACGCCGACACCTGGAAGCAGTACGCGAACGGCTGGCGCGTGGAGTGGGACGTCGAGGCGTACGCCCCGGGCGTCCAGCTCACGCAGTGGAGCAACATCGCCCGCCTGTTCCCGCGGGCCGCGGACTGGTGGCGCTACGCCGGCCCCGGAGGCTGGAACGACTTCGACTCCCTCGACGTCGGAAACGGCACGATGGACGGCCTGACCCAGGACGAGCGCCGCACCGCCACCACGCTGTGGGCGATCTCGGCCGCGCCGATGTACATCGGCAACGACATGACCAAGCTCGACCAGTTCGGCGTCGACCTGCTCACCAACAAGGAGGTCGTGGCCGTCGACCAGACCGGCACGCCCGCCCAGCCGGTGTCGACCTCCACCAACAAGCAGGTCTGGTACGCGCCGAACGCGGACGGCAGCTACACCGTCGCCCTGTTCAACCTCAGCCCGACCGAGTCCGACATCACCGCGAACTGGTCCGACCTCGGCCTCAGCGGGCCGGCGAAGGTCCGCGACCTGTGGGCCGGCAAGGACCTCGGCACGTACACAGGGAGCTTCACCGGCAAGACCCTGCCGATCCACGGCGTCCGCCTGCTGCGCGTGACCCCGCAGAGCGGCACGACGGTCGTGCTGAACGACGACGCCCAGCGGGTGACCTACGCGGGCCAGTGGACGCGCAACGGCGGCAACGAGGTCGTCGCGACCACGCAGCCGCTGGCGGTCGCGGTCGGCGACTCGTCGACCGGCACTGTGCCGACGCCGCCCGCGTCCGGACGGATCGTCGCGGTCAACGACAGCGATTCCGGCATCACCTACACCGGCAGCTGGGGCCAGAGCGGAGGCCGCGGTCTCGGCGACTACCAGGACGACGTGCACTACACCGAGGGCGATGGATCGTCGTTCCAGTACACGTTCACCGGCACCGGCATCGACTACGTGACCGAGCTCGACCAGTCGCAGGGCGCCGTGGACGTGTACCTCGACGGCCAGTTCCAGAAGACCGTCGACACCAGCCGGGCCGCCGGGCAGCCGAGGCTTACGCAGCAGGTGGCGTGGAGCGCCAGCGGCCTCCCGAACGGCTCGCACACCCTGCGCGTCGTCAAGAAGTCGGGTCAGTTCATGCTGCTCGACAAGCTCGACGTCACGCTGGCGAGCCTGCTCGACCCCGACACCGCGGTGTTCGACAAGGCGAAGCCCGCCGATGTCACGGTGACCCTGCAGCGCGACGGCAGCGAGCTCGCCGGCATCGTGCGCGACGGCACGGCGCTCAAGCGCGGGACGGACTACAGCGTCTCCGGCACGACCGTGACGATCGCCTCGGCGTATCTCGCGGGCCTCGCGAACGGCACGGTCTCGCTCGGGTTCCAGTTCCGCGGGGACGCGCACGACGACATCCACGCGACGACCACGAACGGCGACACGGCCGGCCTGACCTTCACCGGCACCGGCGTCTCGTGGATCGGACCGACCGCTCCCGACCAGGGGAAGGCCGAGGTCTACGTGGACGGGAAGCTCGCCACGACGGTCGACACCCACTCGGACAGCCGCCGCACCGGGCAGAAACTGTTCAGCGTGACGGGGCTGCGCGCCGGGCAGCACACCATCCTGGTGAAGAAGGTGTCCGGGGACATCCTCCGGAACGACGTCTTCCAGTACACGGCCAGATGACGAACTAGGAGCCCCATGCCCCACCCCGTGTCGCCCGGCGGGGGTGTCCGCCTCATCGCGGACGCCCTCGCCGGGCGCGCCGGCTTCGCCGGCCTCACAGCCCTCGCCGGACGCACAGCGGGGCTGCCGCGATGACCGGCGCCCCCTTTCCCGCCGTGCTCGGCACCGATCCGCTGCCGACCCCCGACGACTACGACGACTTCTGGGCGGACGCCCTCGACCTCGCTCGCCGGCACAGCGTCGCGCCGCGCGCCGTCCCCGTCGAGACCCTCCTGACCACGATCGACGTCTACGACTTCGCCTTCGCAGGCTCCCGCGGACGCCCCGTGACCGGCTGGCTGCGTCTCCCCCGCCACAGGGAGGGCGCCCTCCCCGCGGTCGTCCATGCCAACGGCTACGGCGCCGGCCGGCTCTCCCCGCTCGACGACCTGACCTGGTCGTCCGCCGGATACGCGCACCTCGTGGTGAACACGCACGGCCAGGGCGGAGGCAGCACCGGCCACCTCCTGGACGGCATCGAGGACCCCCGGCGCTACTACTACCGCGATGTGCTCGTCGACGTGACGCGCGCGGTGGATGCGGTGCGCGAGCTCGACATGGTCGACGCGTCGCGTGTGGCGATGATCGGCAACAGCCAGGGCGGCGGCATCGCACTCGGCGTCGGAGCGCTCGCGCAGGGCTTGGCCGCGGTCCTCGCCCAGTCTCCGTTCCTCACCGACGCGCCGACCGCGCTGCAGCTCGCAGCGCAGGGTCCGTGGACGGAACTTCGCGGCTACCTGACCGAGCATCCCGAGCGCGCGGACGCCGTCGCCCGCACGCTCGCGTACGTCGACGGTGTCACGTCGGCGCGCCACGCGACCGCTCCCGGCTGGCTGTCCGACGGCCTCGCCGACGACATCTGCCCTCCCGAGACGACGCGCACGGCGGTCGCGGCCTACGCGGCTCCGGTGCTGTTCCGCGAGTGGCCGGGCGCCGGGCACGAGTCGGGCGGCAGCAACGATGTCGGGGCTGCGATGACGGCCCTGCGGCAGCGGTTCGCCATCCGCTGAGCCGCCTTCACTCCCCTATTAACGACTCCGGCCCGGCCCCGACATCGTCGGGACCGGGCCGGAGCTCGTCAGCTTTCTACTTCTTGCTCTTGTCGTACGCCGTCTGCAGGGTGCTCAGGTAGTCCTTGAGCCCGAGCCCGTTGAAGCCCGCCACGTACGAGTTCCAGTCCGTGTCGAGGTTCTTGGAGCCGGTGATGAAGGCCAGCGCGTTCTGCGTCACGTAGTTGTCGATGTTCGTCTGCTCGGTGGCGACCTGCGTCGCCTTCGCCGCGTCGGGCCAGACCTTCCAGGTCGGGTAGATCGCGCTCTTGTCCTCGTGCCCCTTGTACAGCTGGGTCGCCTCGAACAGCCGGCGCTCGTACCCGGACGGGTCGTAGATGTCGGTCGGCTCGACCTGCGCACCGCGGAACTTCTCGTTCTGGTTGTACGTCGAAAGCGCCTGCCACTGGACCGCATTGGCGGCGTCCTGCGAGAGCTGGAGGTTCTTGAACAGCGGCTTGTCGGCCGGGTCGAGCGCCTGGTCGCCCGCCGCGGGAGCGGACCAGCCCTGACCCTCCGGACCGAAGTTGCCGTCGAGCTGCCCCTCGTTCGTGAAGAGGTAGTTCACCATCTTGATCGCGGCCACCTGGTCGTTCTTCGACGCCTTGTTGGTCAGCAGGAACGTCGCACCCGGGGTGCTCCCGAACGCGTACGTCGCGAAGTTCGCACCGTTAGGGCCCGTCAGCGGGGGCACCGCGTCGTACTGCTTGTCACGGCCGTCCTTGGCGCCGGGGCTGACGAAGATGTACGGGTGCAGTGCACTCGCGCTCCCCAGCAGCACCGAGCCGGAGTTGTTGCCCTCCTGGGCCAGCGCGGCCGGGTTCTGGGTGAAGGCGCCCTTGTCGATCAGGCCGGCATCCCACAGCGACTTGATGTACCTGAGACCCTCTTTCCAGCCTTCCTTGTTCGCTTGGATGTCGACCTTGCCTTTGTTGAGCACGGTCGTCGACTGGATGCCCTTGTCGGGGTTCTGGGGGTCGTAGATGAACGCGTTCATGAAGAACGGGATGAGCGTGTCGTGCGAGTCGCCGCTGAGCGGGATCTCGTCCGCCTTGCCATCGCCGTTCGGGTCGCCGGTCTTGAACGCCTGGAGGACCTTGGTCATGTCGGCCGTGGTCTTGGGCATCTGGAGGCCCAGCTTCTTGAGCCAGTCGGTGTTGATCCAGAGCTTCGACGGGTACTGGATGTGCAGCGTCTCGGCGAGCTGGGGGAGGCCGTAGATCTTGCCGTCCGGCGACGTCACCATCGCCTTGTAGTCCGGGTTGGTGTCGATCACCTTCTGGATGTCGGGGGCGTACTGCTTGATCAGGTCGTTCAGCGGCAGCGCGACGCCCTGCTGCGCGAGCTTCTCGACATCCACCGGGTTGAACTGGTCCACCCACGGGATGAGCAGGAACATGTCCGGGTAGTCGCCGCTGGCCATCAGGATCTGGCGCTTCTCGGGCGCGACGGAGGAGTCCTGCGTCGTCGTCTGCCAGGAGAACTTGATGTTGAACTTCTTCTCGAGCTGCTTGGTGAACGCGTTCGTGGCGAGGTCCTGCCCGGTGCCCTGCTGAGCGAACACCGAGATGTTTGCAGTGCCTCCGACCTTGTCGTCGGCGTTCGTGGGCGTGCTGGTGCAGGCCGTGATCGCCAGCAGCGCCATGCCGCTGGCCGCGGCGGTGATCGTGCGCATGAGCCGGCGCCGACGACGGGTGTGACTGTCGGTGATGGGTAGCATGTGTCTTTCCTCCTTTGGAAATGCAGTGCAAAGCGGATGGTGCGCGTGGTGGGTCTGTGGGGCCGGTGCGACCGGCGGCGGGTCAGCCCTTGACCGACCCGATGAGGACGCCCTTGTTGAAGTAGCGCGCGACGAACGGGTAGATGACCAGGACCGGGACGCTCGTGATCACGATGAGCGAGTACTTCAGCAGGTTGACCAGCTCCTGGTTCTGCGCCTGCGCGGCCAGATCGTTCGTGCCGCCGTTGGTGGCGTTGAGCACGAGGATGTTGCGGAGCACGAGCTGGAGGGGGAACAGGTCGGAGCTCTTCAGATAGAGCAGGGCGTCGAAGAAGCCGTTCCACTGGCCGATCGCGTACATGAGCGCGATGACGGCGATCAGCGGCTTGGACAGCGGGAGCACGACGCTCCAGAGGAAGCGCAGATCGCTGGACCCGTCGAGGGACGCCGCCTCCACCAGCTCCTCCGGGAGGCCCATGATCACGTTGCGTCCCATGAAGGTGCGGCGTGAGAGCGGCCAGGCGAGGCAGACCGTCAGCGTGGTGCTGATGAGGGTGCCCGCGACCATGTAGAACAGCGAGTTCGCGTAGCCCAGCAGCACCTGGGGGTCGGCCAGCACCGTCTGGTAGCCCTTGAGCGTGAAGTCGACGGGCCAGAGGAGGACGCGCCCCGCTGTCACTGCCTCGGGCGAGGAGAAGGAGCTGGCCAGGATGAACAGCAGCGGCAGGAGGACGACGAGGACGGCCAGCGTCAGTCCGAGGTAGATGACGACCAGGAGCGCGCGGTCCGATGCGGACTCCCGGATGCGACGCGTCTTCTTGGACGCGGCGGCGGGGCGGGCGCTGCGGCGCGCTCGCGGGCTCTCGATGGTTACCACAGTCCACTCCCACTGATACGTTTTGCCACCCAGTTCACGACGAGCAGCAGCACAAGGTTGATCACAGAGTTGAAGAGGCCGACGGCGGTCGCGGTGCCGAAGTCGGCGTTGAGGATGCCCAGCTTGTAGACGTACGTCGCGATGATCTCGGACTGGCCGAGGTTCAGCGGGTTCTGGAGCAGGAAGACCTTCTCGAACCCGATCGACATGATGTTGCCGACGCTGAGGATCAGGACGATCATCGCCGTCGGCATGATGCCCGGGATGTCGACGTGCCAGATCTTGCGGAGCCGGGACGCGCCATCCACTCGCGCCGCCTCGTACAGCGCCGGGTCGATCCCGGAGAGAGCCGCCATGTAGATCACCGCGGAGTACCCGGCGGTCTGCCAGACGTCCGACCAGACGTAGATGTGCCGGAAGTAGTTCGGGTCGCCCAGGAAGTCGGGCGACTGGACCCCGAAGAAGCCGAAGACCTGGCTCAGGACGCCGAGCCGCGGGGCCATGATGAGGATCAGCATCGACACCACGACGACGGTCGAGATGAAGAACGGGGCATAGGTGACCATCTGGACGGTCTTCTGGAACCACCTGTGCCGGACCTCGTTGAGCGCGAGAGCGAGGATCAGCGGGATTGGGAAGCTCGCCAGGATCGCGTAGCCGGACAGCAGCAGGGTGTTCTGGACCAGCGTCGGGAACACCGGGTTCTGGAGCATCGTGGCGAAGTTGGCCCAGCCGGCCCACGGACTGCCCCAGACGCCGAGCACCGGGCTGTAGTCCTTGAACGCGATGATCGCGTTCGAGATCGGCACGTACTTGAAGATCACGAAGTACGCGAGCGGGAGGATGGTCAGCAGGTAGAGCTGCCAGTGGCGCCGGAGAGCGACCCGCCAGCGCTGCCCGAGGGTCAGCCGGTTGCGCGGCACCCGTCGCGGAGTCGCCGCGTCGGGGACTCGGGCGGCCGGCGGCGCCGGGGCCACGGGCGGCGCGCTCGTCATGAGGCCGCATCCTTCGTCATCGAAGACTCCCAACAAGAGATGATCTGGTTCCTCGCCTCGGCCGGAACAGCGGTCCCGAGGGGGTGGTCTATAGCAAAACCTATTTCTTTGCCGCTGTCAATAATCTCCGCCACATGCGTTGTTCCCGTCGCGCATGAATCGCCACACTCCCCTGAAAAGACGGCCCCAAGTGCCTTCGAGAGTTACAACACAATGGAAACAAGATAACCAAATCGGCGCGCGGAACGGCCCGGATGTGTACTAGCCTTGTCGCACGCCGGACAGCACTGTCGGCACGGGGGTGCGGGGCCCGGTTCGACGACCCGCCACACAGATCAGGTGCACGATGAGCGTGAGCATGTCCGAACACACAGCACGCCGACCCGTGCTGGGCACGGCGGCGTCCGCCGAGATCTTCACGCGCATCATCACGCACGGCCCCGTCAGCAGACTCGACATCGGCCGCCTCACCGGCCTGTCGCAGGCCAAGGTCACCAAGACCGTCAGCCCGCTCATCGCGGACGGCTTCGTCACCGTCGGCGAGCACGCCGAGCACGCGTTCCCCGGCCGGCCCGTCCGCCCGCTGAGCGTGGTCCCGCGTTCCATGATCGCCGTCGGCGTCAAGGTGAACGCCGATGAGATCTTCGCCGTGACGGTCAGCCTGGGCAACGAGGTGATCGCCTCCACCCGCCGCCGGCTCACGAGCCACGCCCCCGACGCGACGATCACCGCCATCGTGAAGTCGGTGGAGACCCTCATCGACCAGCTCGGCGACGACGCCCGCTTCCTCACCGGAGTGGGAGTCTCCGTCTCCGGCGACATCGACACCGCTGAGGGAGTCGTCCGCGACTCCCCGCTGCTCGGCTGGACGCACGTCCCCCTCGGCAGCCGCCTCTCCGCCCGGCTCGGCCTCCCCGTCATCGTCGAGAACGACGTGCGCGCACTCGCCAAGGCGGAACAGTGGTTCGGCGTGGGAACGGACGCCGACTCGTTCGCCATCATCACGATCGGTGCAGGTATCGGGTGCGGGATCTACGTGAACGACGACGTCGTCGTCGGCGCCCACGGCGTCGCCGGCGAGATCGGCCACCTCCCCCTCGGCCCGAAGGACGCGGTCTGCGTCTGCGGCCGCCGCGGCTGCGTCGAGGCCGTCGCCTCCTCCCACGCCATCCGCGACGCGGTCCGGCAGGGCCACGACGACCCGGCCCTCACCTTGGCCGACGCGATCCGCCTCGCCCACGAAGGCGACCGCGTCGCGGTCGACGCCTTCGAGCGGGCGGGCACGGCCATCGGCGCCGCCGTCGCCACGACGGTGAATCTGTTCGGCCCGGAGGTCGTCGTGATCGCCGGCGAAGGGGTCATGGATTACGACCTTTACGAGCGCCGCTTCCGCGAAGAGTTCCTGGCCCACGTGTTCGGGACCGCGGCGAACTGCCGCCTGATCGTGCGGCGGCACACGTTCGTGGACTGGGCGCGCGGGGCGGCGGTCGCGGCCCTCCGGGAGGCGATCAGCGTGGCGCCGGGCGGGGTGGGCGACTGACCGGTCGGATCACCCCTTCCGACGGCGACTCCCGATGGCGTTGAATGTCGCCTGTGTTCGATTGGGTTCTGGTCGCCGACCTCGGGACCGCCGTGGGAACCACCGTGCTGGCGGTCGCGACGTTCGCCTCGACGCGCTCCGCCAACCGGTCCGCGCGCGTCGCCGAGCGGGCGCTCCTCGAGGGGATCCGCCCCATCCTGCTTCCCTCCAACTGGTCCGACCCACCCCAGAAGGTGCGGTTCGCGGACGGCAGGTGGCTGACGGCGCAGGGCGGCCGGGCGGCCCTCGAGATCACCGATGAGGCCGTCTACCTCGTGATGTCCGTGCGCAACGCCGGGGCGGGCGTCGCGATCCTGCACGGTTGGTGCCTCACCGCGGATGCGCGGGCACCCGTCCCCTCGGTCGACGACTTCCACCGGCTCACCCGCGACATCTACGTGCCGACGAACGACCCCGGGTTCTGCCAGGTGGCCATCCGCGAACCCGAGTCGACCGACTTCGAGGTGGCCCGCTCCGGGGCAACGGGTGAGGGGTTCTGCGTCGACGTGCTCTACGGGGATGCCGAGGGCTCCCAACGCGTGGTTTCCCGGTTCTTCATCTCGCACGGGCCGCCGGGGCATGGTGACCACGACCAGGAGTGGGTCATTGTCGTGTCGCGGCACTGGAATCTCGATCTGCCGGATCCGCGGTAGCGGAGCAGGTGGGCGAAACCCCCGGAATCACTGGGATTCCGGGGGTTCCGATCGGCGGGGTATTCGGGAAATTGGTGATGGGGCCTCAGATCAAGGATCGCGAGCTAGGGCAATCATCACGATGCCACCACATGCGTGAATCAATTCCACCTTGCCATCCGCGGCCCGCATGTTCGAACGGCCCGCGGTCCGGCTACCCGAGCAGAGCGCGGTTATAGGCAGTGGGCGTCGGTGACCTGAGACGTCGCAGGCTCCCCATTGACTGCCGGGAAATCGATCTCGATAATCTCACTGGTTGACGGGTCTAGGCCCCCGGTGATTCCGTTGCCATGGCCGACGACGACGCCGCTCGCAGACTTCAGATTGGCAGAAACGTACACGCCGGCTGGACATGTCGAGGCAGAGTAGATCGAGAGATGGGTGCACGGCATGAAAGTGCCGCATGTCCCGCTTACGCCTTTGTAAAACACCAGCCCGTCGGCCGTGGGCGATGGGCTGTATCCCTGCGACGCGGCAGCCTCATCCGCAGCCTTCTTCTGGGCCTCGATTCGGTCCGCCTCGGCCTGCGCCGCTTCCTGCGCGGCCTGCTCTGCCTGCGCTTTCGCCTCTTCCTCTGCCACGGCTTTGTCGTGCTCAGCCTTGGTCTTTATCGCCGCGACATACGCACTCTTCGCCAGGGAAACGCGGTTCTGGCTGTCGACGTAGAACGTTGCGGTAACAGCCACGAGAATGACGGCGGCGGCAAGCAAGGACGCCACTCCGATCCGCGTCAGATGCCAGTCGCGCTTAGGCTTCCGGGTCCTAGTTGCCTCAGTCGTGGGGTTAGCCTCAATGGCAAGCTCGTGCGGATCAGCCATTCGCGAGCGCTTCCTTAATAGTGTGGGTCCTCTTTGCCACTGACTGCGCCTCGTGAAGACTTTGAAATCCTGCAGCGCCGAGAGTTACGGAGGAAGCAACAAGGAGGGCTGCGATGGTGACCCACGGCCAGGAGCGTCTCACACGGCGACGACCCCATTGCCGCCACGAAGGATTACGCGGCCGGCGCGCTTGCCGGACGCCATCTGCTTCTTGTTCGAGGCGATACTCGGCTTCCGCGGTGCCAGACCAGGACTCCGTCCGCGGGGGACGAACGTTATATGCCCTGATGTATTCGATCTCGTAGTCGGTCAAGCACCAGGTCCAGCCGTCTGCAGGTTCTGGATTCTGCCCGCGGACGACTGGCGGGCCTGGAGCGTCAGCCGTCACCGTTGGTTCTCTTCTGCGATGGGCATGCTGATAATCCTCGCAGGCACCCACCGGACATGCGGTTCGATGCGGGGCCCCAGTTCTGGGTGGGTGACCGCACGCTTTGGTGTTTTCCACCCCTTTCTGGGGTGTGAAGTAGTCCTCACGTTCTGCAACCGTAGACAACATGTGCGTCGGCGCAAGCGCGAACTATGGCGTCGCGGTACCCGGCCGAGCGCTGGCGAGGGGAACAAACGGTGAATGAGAATCCTCCGGCGGATTGGTATATCGATCCGCGGGACACGACTCAGTTTCGGTACTGGAACGGAACGGCATGGACAGAGCACCGCTCCCCACGCGTCCTGACGCCCTCCAAACCTAGCGACGCCTCGCCAAGCTCCTATCCAGCCCCTACCGCGCCATTGACTTCGACCTCTGACCTCGCAGCCGAGCCGGCCAAAGCTGAACCGACCGAGTCGGCGCCGACGAAAATGCCACAGAAGAAAGTCGAACAGAAGATCGTCGCTTCAAGCCCCTCATCGTTTTGGCTGAGCGTCGGCCACAACTGGCCTTCTTTGGAGGTGGTAGGCGAAGCGTATCGGGATGACGAGATCATCGCGGTAATCGGCCGACGTCCGAAGGTCGACGAGGAGGTTGAGCTCCGCGAACTCGCGAGCTTGATTCCCGAACCCGACAATCCTTATGACAAGAACGCCGTCTCGGTTCGCATGAAGGGCCACCTCGTGGGATACCTGCCGAAGGACGACGCGAAGCGCTACAAACCCGTCGTCGACCGTATCGTCGCCAGCGGTCACATCCCCATCGCCGGCGCCTCGATCTGGGCGGTCCTGAGGAACGGGTACGACGGCAAGCCGCGCTTCTTCTCCAATGTCCGACTCGCCTTGGGCGAGCCTCACATGCTTGTTCCGGTCAACGATCCGCCGACAGCTCCGTACTCCATCGTTCCGTGGGGCAACGGCCTCCAGGTCATCGGAGAAGAGCAGCACTTCGATGTCCTCAAACGGTTCGCCGGGAAACATGACCGCGAGCTCCTGCTCGTCACCCTTCACCGCGGAGTCGAGGCCAGGCCGCGCGGGGATCGCGAGTTCGCGGAAGTCCGCCTCAACGGCCAGCGAGTCGGCGAGATGTCAACCGCGACGTCGAAGCACTTCTTCCCGATCATCGATCACCTCGACGTCAAGGGACTCGTCACTGCAGCGTGGGCTCAGTTGAAGGGATCGAGTCTCACCGCCGAGGTCGTACTTCAAGCGACCAAAGCGACGGATGTCGACGACATCTGGCTCAACGGCGAGCCGGTTACGCTCCCGCCGCTCGTACCTGTGGCCGCGACGTACTACGTTCCGCCCGCGTACTCGGCGCCGAAGCGCGGCGCCTCTCAGAAGGTCAAGGCGCGCAAGGCTTCGCCATCACGTATCACGGTCTCAACCGCCCCTGCTAAGAGCGGATGCGCCGCGATCGTGTTGGCAGCCATCGCTGCCGCCGCGGTCGCTGTGCCTGTGATCAGTCACCTCATTTGAACGGACCATGATGAGCACTCCCGCCAACTGGTACGAGAACCCGAACGATCCGACCACCGAGCGCTGGTGGAATGGGACAGCCTGGTCAGACCAGGTTCGGCCAAAGCCTGCGGAGATCCCTTCCGGCTGGTACGCCGATCCGGAGCATCCGGGAGATCAGCGTTGGTGGAACGGCACGCAGTGGACTGATCAGCGTGCATCGGCACCACGAACAGCGCCCAGGCATGTAGTCACTCCGCTCGACAAACTGAGCAAGAAAGACGCTCGCGAACGGGCGACCGAGCTCACTGCGACGGTCACGCAACTAACGGCGAAAGTTGCGGAACTGCAAGCCATCGTCGATACGCACGGGCTGCGCTCGTTCGCGGACCTTGACGCGTACCGCGCAGAAACCGAAGCTGCGATCACAACTCAGCGATCGGAGGCTGAAGCCGCAATCGCCAAGCAGCGCACTGAAGCCGAGGCTGCAGCCGCCGTTGTCGAAAAGGAAGCCGACACGCACCTCGCTGCCGTCGAATCGAAACTCTCCGAGTTGGTTCACGAAGTCGATACCGTTCAGGAGCAACTCGACCAGCTCAACAGCGAACGTGTCGACGTGGCCGACATCGTCTCGCTCCAAGAGGTAGGTCTCTTCGACTTCGAGCACCCAGCCGAGTCCTCGGCGTCGCTGGCAACCGAACTGGAATCCATTCGCGCGCGGATCAAGAACATGGTCCGTGACAAGACCGCAGTCACGCATGCCTCCGGCTTCCTCTTCAACAACTCGGTTGCGGAAGGCACCAAGTTCATCAGCGACATGACCAAGGTGCTTCTTCGCGCCTACAACGCCGAGGCCGAAAACGCCGTGAAGGCAACCAAGGCGGGGAACCTCTCGTCAGCTCAGACCCGTCTCACTCGAGCAGCTGAACAGATCGCCAACGGCGGCAAGATGATCCAGCTCCGGATCACCGATCAGTACCATCGACTCCGCCTCAAAGAGATTGAACTCGCAAACAGCCACCTCCTCGCGGTCCAGCGCGAACGCGAACTCGACCGAGAACGCCGCGCCGAACTTCGCGAGCAGATGAAAGCGGAAGCCGAACTCCGCCGTGAGAAGGAACGGCTCGAAAAGGAACGCTCACACTACCTCTCAACCATTGCCGCGCTCGAAGCCAACGGGGACACCGACGGCGCCGAGCGGATCCGAGCGCAACTCACAGACGTCGACCGGGCCATCAACGACGTCGACTATCGCGCCGCCAATATCCGCGCCGGGCATGTCTACGTCATCTCCAACATCGGCGCCTTCGGCGAGAACATGGTCAAGATCGGCATGACCCGCCGCCTCGAACCGATGGACCGCGTCAACGAACTCGGCGATGCCTCGGTCCCTTTCCGCTTCGACGTCCACGCACTCTTTTTCGCCACCGACGCCGTCGGCATCGAAAACTACCTCCACAAACGCTTCGCCGACCAGCGCGTCAACAAGGTCAACCTGCGACGGGAGTTCTTCCGTGTCTCTCCTGCGGAAGTTCTCGAGGCACTCAAGGAAGAAGCCGTTGAGGTCGTGGAGTTCACTACCGAATCCGCTGCGCCTGAATACCGGGCGAGCAACGGTCTCGTATCCGCCCACTCCGCATGATCAACACCCAAGCGTGGTACGCGATAGCTGCCACCGCTGCCCTCGTGGGAGCTGCCTGGCAATGCCTGCAGGCGCTGCTCGGGGGCATCAAATCAATGGACTCGTTTCTCGGCGCACACAACGAACTCTTGCGCGATGAACGCGCACGTATCCGTGCCAACATCCCTGCGTGGCGGATACGTCGACGTCGCGCCGCGGTGCGCGCAATGGAACGCGAAGCGCGCCAAGTCCTGACATCCAGCGAACTCGAATTGAGCAACGCTTATGACCGGCAAGCAGGGCCGTGGAGCTGGGTCCTCGTCGGTGCGTTGATCGCTGCGGTCGCGAGCTGGGTTCAGACGTTCAACTAGGACAGTGAACTCGGAAGGGCGAATCTCGTCGGTGACAAAACCCCCGAAATCACTGAGATTCCGGGGGTATCCATCGACGGGCCAATCTAAGGTGCGCTACAGCCCAGTGTTGGCGCAGGCACGGTTTCTGATAATCCCCTGCAGATGGGAAAATAATCCGCCTTGGAGCGAGCCCGGCGCAGGTATCCGCTCAATTGCTTGACCGTCCATTCAATGCGTGTCGACCCTATCCATCGTGCTCACGCAGGACCGCGCCTGCTAGCTCGCGGATCTTGGCCCAGTCACTGGAACTGGCGATCGTGTCGGGAGTCCATTGAGACTGATCGCTCCTATCCCGCAGCATCGCAAACCAGTCATCGAGATCAGCCAGCCTGAGCATGAAGTTTCTGTCCCTCGGCGAACTCGAGAGGAGAACCATCGCGGGTCGAAAAAGTCGGTCGAACTCGATTGCCAGATCGTCTGCGCCTGAGTCCGGTCCCATCGATGCGAGAATCTCAAGCTGCACGGTCGGGCTTGCAGCGAGGGCACGAACAGAATCTGTGAGCCTGACCAACAGCTCATCTGCGGGTTCGACGTCCTCTGGCCTCACCGAAAGCAGCGCCAGGGTGACCCCACTGGCGGACTCAGACACTTCAACTTCTAGCCCGCCATCCGAATAGACCTCGAGCACGTAGCCAACCGAGTCGATCGGCGCCCCGCTGGATCGATATTGATCGGAGATGAACCGGACTCGGTCGTACGGTTCGATTGGCGCCGTCACTTGGCGAACCCGCTGAAGGGAGTTTTCAACGTGTCAGCTGCCTACAGGCTTAGCGAGCGTAACGACGCCTGAAGGACTCAACTTGCGGTGACGTTCCTTCCCGCCGTATTCAGTCCACTCGAAGGAAACGGGTCCATCGGCGGTAATTGCGATGCCGCCGAGCCAACCGTCAGGAAGCTTCAGATGAAACGCCTGCCCGTGGACGATGTTGGCGGAGGCAAGCTTGTGAAGTCGTGTCGTGAATTCATCGTCTGCCATCCGGTTGCTCCTCAGTTCATCAAGGCATAAGCATTTGCTGACGGGTCGTGAGCGCACCCGCCCCGCGTATTTCTGGGCCGGCAGAACAAGCCTAATAACATTCGGCCCGAAGGAAGTGAGGCGACGGAGCTTTGGAGGCTCTGGCGAGTGCGACCTCCAAGACTGAACGCTCAATCATGGTGCACCTATGTCGTCGGGCCCAAGCGACTCTGACGACTCGGACCCACCGGTAGACCCACTAGTGCACTGGCGCGCCCACATCATATAGTGAGCATTGCTCAGTTTGGTCGAGAAGCGATCCGGGGGTGCTTGACCATGTCGTTGGAGTATGTCTCGGCTGCGAAGTCGGCCGCGTCGGTGCGTGCCACGGTTCGGAGCCGTGGCCGACGCGTCGCCACGTTGATGTGTTTCTCGATGCTCGCCGCGGCTAGCCTTCTGACGGTCGCTGGGCTGGACGAGCTGATCGGGCAAGCTGTCGGCAACGATCACCAGAGCCATCCGCTTTCGGCGGTCATGGGGCCGGTCGCGGCGACCAATGTTGCCGCGTGGGGCCAGTGGAACATCAGCGGTCAGAGAGACGCAGTCGGCTGGTGGATCATCTTCTCCGTGTTGGCTGACGCGCTCTTTGTCGTCGCCTATGTGATGATTCTGCTCCGCCTGACCGCTCGCGCGACGCCCCCTCCGGCAGCTGCTGGTGAGGAGCTCGCCACGCCGTGGGTGAACTTCAGCAAAGTCTTCCTTCAGCTGCTCGTACTGTGTGAAGCGGCCGAAGCGGTGGTGCTGACCATCGGTGGGCTGACGTTGTTCTCCAGTACCGGCGCGAATGAACAATCTGTCGCGCCGTTGAGAGCCGTCGGGACAGTTGAAGCGATCGTCGCGACCACCAAATGGGTCGCGGTCGGCTTGTTTGTCGTCGCTGTGCTGAGGAATCAGGGGACGCGGAAGGTGCTGTGGCGTGTCCTCAGAAACGCCTCAGAAGCCGTCTGGGTTCATCGACTGTCGGCTGTCCTGGTTCTTGCGCTCATCGTCTTTGCGTGCATCCCGTCCGACGGCGTTCTCGATCAGCTTCCGGATGTGCAACGCCAATGGCTCGACGATCTCCCGTGGGGAGCCGTCCACTATGTCAGCGCAGCGGGGGCCACCTTGGGCCTTGCCGCTGTCGGGCTTTTTCTCCTCGGACGGCAGCGCGCTCGTTGCAGCTACGACTTCCGAGTACGGCAGACTCCGGAGTCGTCGAAATTGAAGCCGATGGGCCAGTGGGGGTGGTGGGCGATCCCCGTCGCGGCGTGGTTGGTTCTCGCAGCTTGGACCGTCATCGGCGCGATGGTCGACGGGGATTCCTGGTCGGCATTGCTCAGCCAGTTCAGCTATTCGGCAGTTGTGTTCGTCGGGATTCCGGTTCTCGTTGTCATCGTGTCGGCACTGCTCGAGAATGGCCAGCCGCTAGAGAAGGTTCAGATCAATCGAGACCCGGAGCGTGCGGTCTATGCGTGGCTCCTCGGCGATGTTCTTGCCGTTCTCGTGTTGTGCGTGGGCGGTCTTGGCCTGGTCCGTTCGTTCGTCGGTCCGACGTTCCTCAGCCCGTCTGCCTGGGCAATTGGGGTCTTCGTGCTTGGGTTCGTGAGCGCTGTGCTTTGGCCCTTCGTCATCGTGGGAACCACGGGCGAACCGAGCCCGGCACCGAAGCACGCTTGGGCGCGGCTCGCGTCCGCCCCGTCGCGGTACCTCGGCGCGGTGAATCGGTGGGCGGATCCGACCGCGCCGCGCACGTCAGCGCATGCAAAGAACAACCGTGCCTGGCTGTTCGTCCTCATCTGTGTCGGGGCTGGCGTGATCATCGTCGCTTTGGTCGTGCCGACTGCGTTCGCGGCTGCGCTTGGCGGCGCGGGAGTCACCGTGGCGTTGATCGCTGCATGGGGCGTGGTTCTCGGTGCCTTCACCGTGGCACTGCAGGATTATCAGGTACTGGCGGTCTTCCGCGGCCTACGGTTGAAGGCCGCACCGGTTCTGACCCTCGCGATCGGCATCCCCCTCGTATTCACGATCGCCGGTTCGTCCATCTGGGGTGGAGATGCGACGGCTCACGCGGTGCGCATCGGCTATGACTCAGCTCAACGAGTTGCCGCATCCACCGAGTCACCGGACTTCGCGGCGGCATTGCAGCAACGCATCTCCGACGCACGATGTTTCGCGACCCTTCCGGATGGAACAGTCATCAAACCCGTGATCGTGGTCGCGGCTGAAGGCGGCGGAATCCGCGCAGCCTATTTCACCGTGAAGGCTCTGAGCGCCCTGTCGGAAAAGGGCTGCCTTTCCAGTTCCGTGGCTCTCTCCAGCGGAGTTTCCGGCGGTTCGCTCGGCCTCGCCCTGACGAAAACTGCGGGGAAGGACGCGCTCCAGCAAGTGCGTGCAGTATCGGGCCCAACCGTCGTCGCAAGTGGAGTCGCGGGCCTGCTCGCAGGCGACCTCGTGGCAGCGAACTTCGGCATCCACGTTCCATCGGTCGTCGACGGAAAGGTCAGCTGGAGGGACCGTGCTTCCCTCATCGAGCAGGACTGGATCGACGCAGCGCCAACACTTGGGCAGCAGTTCAACTACACGCCAAGCGACGGTACCGGCTTCGCCCTGCTGAACTCGACGGACGCACGATCGAAATGCCGCGCGATCGTCGGACAGCTGCCGGTCGGGAACAAGACCCTCGCCGGAAACACGAACTCACCGGTGACGTGCTCGCTCCCCAACGTGCAGCCATCGGAAACCGCCGACCTCGCCACGATCAGCGGCGGCAACTGCGTATCCTCACTCGACTGGGCCGGTGCTGCCATGTTGTCGGCACGGTTCCCTATCATCACACCGGCGGGACGGCTCCCGAGCGGGCAGGCGTGCGCAAGCGGCAAAACCATTGAGCTCATCGATGGTGGTTACGCGGAGGGTTCAGCCCTCGGCACGGTCGCTGACCTCGCACCGACTATCTCCTCAGCGGTCCGGGCTTACAACTCGTCACGACATGGCAACGACCCGTATGCGGTGCCGATACTGCTGTTCCTCCAAAACTCCAGTGATTTTGACCTTCAAGCCAAGGAGTCCGGCGTCGTCGCTGAACCGCTGGTGCCTTTGGATGGGCGGAACGCCACTAGCGTGCAGGCTGACCACCGTGCCCTGATCCAACGGATCGTCGCCAACTTCACGCGCGGCTGCCCGGCCGGCGCCGACGCGTGCGATACACAGACGAACAAGTTTGCGGCTGACTACGGTTCCGCGGCGGTTGTCGTGTCCCCATTCACTCGACCAACGATCGCTGCTCCACTCGGCTGGGCGCTGTCGTCTTTCAGCGTGACCAGCCTCAGCAACGCGATCGATGAGGCAGCGAAGCACGAAGCAGGGTCGCCATACGCGACGCTGTCTGATCTGACGGGTCTGCCTCAGCAATCACGTCCTTGAGGCGACACATCGAGGCGACTGAAGCGGCGATGGTGCGGTCGAAGTCTTCCAGATGTTGAGCTCGGTCATGTCGGGAGCAGAAGCAGTGGCGGGTTTAGGGCTGCACCCACTTGGGGTCGCTCAGAGCACTTCCGAGAGCGGAATCATGTGAGCCTGCACGGTGGGCCATCTGGGAGGGCCAGTTTCACTTGGCCGGCCTATCCGAAGTCAGGGAGCGCTTCCGGGCGACCAGCGTCTCTGAACGCAATCTGCGCCCACATCGGACTACCTTGGATAGCCCTATCGGCGAAGTGCGGGCCTATCTAAGGTGCGCTACAGCCCAGTGTTGGCGCAGGCACGGTTTCTGATAATCCCCTGCAGCTGCGAAAATAATCCCCCTTGAACTAGCTCGGCGCAGTTATCCGCTTAATTGCTTGACCGTCCATTCAGTGCGTGTCGACCCTATTTATCGCGCTCACGCAGGACCGCGCCTGCTAGCTCGCGGATCTTGGCCCAGTCACTGGAACAGGCGATTGCGTCGGGAGTCCATTGAGACTGATCGCTCCTGTCGCGCAGCATCGCAAGCCAGTCATCGAGATCAGCCAGCCTGAGCATGAAGTTTCTGTCGCTCGGCGAACTCGAGAGGAGAGCTATCGCGGGTCGAAACAGTCGGTCGAACTCGATTGCCAGATCGTCTGCGCCCGAGTCCGGTCCCATCGAAGCGAGAATCTCAAGCTGCACGGTCGGGCTTGCAGCGAGGGCACGAACAGAATCTGTGAGCCTGATCAACAGCTCATCTGCGGGTTCGACGTCCTCTGGCCTCACCGAAAGCAGCGCCAGGGTGACCCCACTGGCGGGCTCAGACACTTCAACCTCTAGCCCGCCGTCCGGATAGACCTCGAGCACGTAGCCAATCGAGTCGATCGGCGCACCGCTCGATCGATACTGATCGGAGACGAACCGGACCCGGTCGTACGGTTCGATTGGCGCTGTCACTTGGCGAACCCACTGAAGGGAGTGTTCAAAGTGATCGAACCATCTCCGCGAATCATCCATCCCGAAACGAGTTCGGTTGATCGCCCAGCAGCCGCACCTTGACCTCGGAGAGTGATGCTTATGTTGATTCGTTGGCCATACTGATCTGCCTTCCCGAGCGTGTAATCGCCTGCGGCGAATTTGGTCGCGGCTTGCTGTTCGTACAGGGTGGCCAGCGATTGGCTATCGTCTGAACCGTAACCGTAAGAACGGAACACAGCGTCCTTCCCGTGGCTAGCGCCTTCCTTGAAGATATAGTCGCTGAACTTCGAAACAGGAACTGTGGCTGCAACTTCGACTGCTTCGGTGGACGCGCCAAGCCGAAGCGTAGTGGCGGCAGCTGATCCCTCATTTTGAGCTTGGAGGGCCAGCTCTTCTTCGTCCTCTGTCGCCACCGCGTCGGACGCTGGCTCCGCGTTGTCTTCGGAACTGAACGCGCCGCCTATCCCAGCCAGTCCGAGCCCGGTGCTCGTCAGGTTCGCTTCCAGGCCCTGCCGCATCGCAAGATACGAACTGATCTGGGGCGCAAGCTTCTGGATTGCGATGTCCATTTCCGCTTGCAATAGGGCTTGGGCCTGCTGGAGTTTGAAGTTGAGTCCAGCAATCGTTGTCGCAGGCCCTGTGATCAGCCGATATGCGGAGTAGTCGCTGCTCGAGTTGCCTGCGATCTGCGGGCCGGAGTGCGCTACATACGCTGCACCGTTGCCTGCCGCGCTCCCCACGGAGCCGACGCAGTTCGTGTGAAAGTTCAGTGAATCAGAGGAAGTCTGATAGCAGGCTCCGGTCGCATCACTGTCGGTGATCGGGTTGTTAGCGCTGTACGCATAACCATTTGTCTGCTGCGGATTTCTCGGGGACAGGATCGGATCCACACTCAGGAATCTCCCCAACCCCGCGTCGTACGCCCGCGCTCCCAACTGCGTCAGCCCGGCGAGCGCGTTTGTCGGCGCGTTCAGGTACCCGTGACCGCTCGTCCATGTCGCCGCAGCCCCGCGGGTGTTGCCGTACGGATCGACGTACCGCCGCATGACCGCCCCGGAGCTCGGGTTCACTTCGAGATCCTGGGTGCGGTTTGCGTCTCCAGAGGCCCACGTGACCGTGGATCCAGTTACGCCGGCGACTGTTGACCGTTCGGCGACGGGTGTCCCTTGGAAGCTGTAGGTGCGGACAGCCGTGACGGCGGTCGAACCCGAGGCGACATGCAGTTCAGTCTCGCCGAGGTAGAGGGTGCTTCCGTTTGTTGGGTCCGACTGCAATAGGAGGTTTCCGGAGGGGTCGTAGATGCTGGTCTGCGCATTCAGGCCGACCGTGACCGCGGATAGCTCTCCTGTCGGGTCGTACGTCAGCGTCTGTCCCGGTCGGGTCGTTGTATTTCCGTCGGCGTCGTATCCGTAGCTGTCGGTCGTCCCGCTGCTGCTGTGGGTGACGGACTGAACGGCGTGCGGGTTCGGGGACCCGCCCGACGGGTATGAGTAGGTGTCTGTCGTCGCTGTGCCGGTCGCGTTGGTCGGGTTCTGGGTGACCCCCGTGCGGTTGCCGGTGGCGGGGTCGATGGTGTAGCTGGTCCAGTACGGTGCGGCACCTCCGATTCCGGTTGCCGTCGGCGTCGCCGTGCAGTCTCCGGTGGTCGGCGTCCACGCCTGCGTGAGGTCGTGGAGGTAGTCGTAGCCGAAGCATTGGGTGTCGGCGCCGGCAGCTCCGCTGGTGGCGAGCTTGGTGACGTCGCCGGAGTCGTCTCGGGTGTAGGCCCTGTCGGCTTGCAGGGTGCCGTTGCCGTTCAATGCGGTGGTGTCATTGATGTCGTTGACGGCTCCGGTGGCCGCGTCGTAGCCGAACGTCGTGTAGAGCCCGGTGGTCGAGGAGCGGATGATCTGGCCGAGCTGGCCGATCGCCGTGTAGCTCACCGAGGCGTACACGGCGGAGCCGGTCACGCCTCCCGAACGCCCGTCCGCGTCGTACACCTCGCGCATACGTTCGGAGGGCAGACCACCCATCGCCGGGATGGTCCGGGTGGACGGGCTGCCGTCAGAGGTGAAAGTAGCGCTGTACGCGTAGCTAGTCGCGCCGAAGCCCGGTGCGCTGGCCGGCAGGCTAATGGTGGAGCCGGTGACGTCGTACAGACTGTCGTAGCCGGTGATGGTCGTGCTGTAGGGGGCGCCCGGCACTCCCGGCGTGGAGCCGACATAGCTCGTCGAAGAGGTCAGCTGCCCCTTTGCGACGGTGTCGTAGGTCCACGCGGCCAGTTTCGCGCCGCTCGCCGAGCCGGTGAACTCTCCCGTCTTCCGGTTCAGGTTGTCGTACGTGTACGCGAGCGTCGTTCCGCGGGCATCGGTCGTGGTGAGCAGGTTGCCACCGTCGTCGTAGGTGCTGGTCGTTGTCCCGGTGTCCGGGTCGGTAGCACTGACCTGCCGGCCCAGGAGGTCGAACTGCCATGACCACGTGTTACCGGCCGGGTCGACCATCTGCGCCATCTTGCCGACCTTGTTGTAGCCGTACGTGGTGGTCTCGGCGGATGCCGCGCCGCCCGGTGTTGCAGCGAGGTACTCGGTCAGGGAGGTCTGCTGACCCATCGAGTTCGTGATGGTCGCGGTGGGGGTGCCGCCGGCCGGTGGGGTGGTTTCGACGCGGTCGGCACCGAGGTACGCGGTGCTGGTGTGGAACCGTTCGTTGCCGTAGGAGTTCGTGGCGACTGTGATGGTGCGGCCGAAGGCGTCGTAAGTCTTGGCGGTCTGCGACCCGATTTGGCTGAGGCTCGTCGGCACGAACAGGGTCGTGGACGGGTTGGCCGAGACGGTCCAGTAGGTGTTGTCGGTGAACGCGACCCGGCCCTGGCTGTCGTAGGCGGTGTCAGCTACGTCGGTGCCTCCGCCTTCCGCATGAGTCTGTGTTTGGATCTCCTGTCCGAGTCCGTCGTAGAGGGCGTAGGTCGTGGCGGTGCCGCCTCCGTTGACGGTGTTGGTCGTGACGGCGGATGCCGCCGTCTGAGACAGCGTGTATGAGTACCCGATCGACGGGCTGGTCGGGTTCGACGCCTGCGGTCGTGTCGGCAGCCAGACCCCGATGCGACGCCCCAGCGGATCGTAGGTGGCGGTCGTCACCTTTGCGTTCGCGTCGGTCGCGGACAGCTCGGTGCCACGGGCAGGGTCGAACGTGGTTGTCGTCGTCCAGTTGAACGGCGCCTGGTTCGTCGTCGCCACGCTCGTCGTGCCACCGCTGCCGGCGCCCGCGGTCGCAGCTGGTGTGTACGTGTTGGAGGACAGATGACCGAGCGCATCCTTCACCGAGGCGACGCGGCCGAACGCGTCGTACGTGGTTGTCGTGGTCGGGATCCAGGTCGCCGCGCTCTCAGTGTTGCCGGTGAACGCCTTCGCCCTCTCGACGAGGGTCGGGTCCCCCTTCGTCGGCGCGGTGTTCCAGGTGCCGCCGTCGTACGTGGTGCGCACGTCGCTGATCACATCGTCGGGGTAGTTGGCGTTCGTCCCGCAGGGGAGGTCGACGGTGACGACTTTGGCCGGCTTACCGATGATCCAGGCGGCGCTGTTCGACGGGGCATAGCTCGTAGTCGTGCAGCTTGGGATCGCATCTGACGGAACCGTGCTCACGGTTATAGGCAAACCGGTCGTGCCGTCGTATGTCGTTGTCGTGTCGGTGCTGCGCGTGCCGTTGGTCGAGGTCGGTTGTGTCTGAAACACGTCGCCAGACCCGGTCATCCGTGCGGTCAGAGTGCCATCGTTCGCGGTAGTGTCCGAAGCCCACGGCGTAGTCACCGTGTCGGAGAGGGTGCTTCCGCCGACCCCGCCTACGGTCTTTTGCTCCCGGACTGTGCCGGCAAACCAGCGGGAATCCGGCCGTGAGGTGCTCCCGGTGACCAGAACGGACTTGGTGCCGCCCGACGGGGCTGCCCGGTCGCCGTCCATTCCCTGATAGAAGGTGTAGTCGGTGACCGCCTGCGCGGACGGCGTGTTGTGGTCACCGACTTGGACCTCCACAGTGTTGTAGCCGGCGAAGACACTCCAGGTGCGCTTGCTGTCTGGGATCAGCGGGGACGAGTCGTACCGCCACGCCGGAGTGCCGTACGAATAGTCAGTCTCCTGAGTCTGGTCGTATGCGCCTCCGGTCTCCGGGTTGGTGGTGACGGTGGTGACGACGTACTTGTGGAACAGATCCTCCTGCGCAGGCTGCGGCGGGGTGACCTGTGGCGTCCACCACTGCGGGAAGCAGCGGTTCGTGTTCGTTTGCGGGTTCGCCTCGATCGCGGCCGCGCTTGACGGGGTGCACTGTTGTGCCGAGTAGCCGACCTGAATCTTCGCGCCGAGGGCGCTCTGGATGGTGGTAACGCGGTACTTGTCGAGCGGTGCTAGTCCGTCGATGACCCACACACGGTTCTGCATCGCGACTCCGCTGAACACGGTGGGAGGCTCGGTTGCGGTCGTTGTCCCCTGGTACCCGGTGTGGGCGACCTGGGTGAGCCACAAGGCTGCGTTGGTGGTGTCGCCGGGGCTGGGGAACGAGTGGCCGAGCGTCCACACGTCGACGTTGGCGTACGCGCCCGAGACGAGTGCCTTCGTGGTCACCGTCGAGAGCATCGCCGTGCTCCAGAATGTGGGCGAGAGCAGTCCGGCGCAGGTGCCGGTGGTGCAGTTCTGGTCGAACGGCACGTCCGGGTAGGAGGTGGGGTGCGCAGCCGCTGCCGCGTTGCCGCTGATCGACTCGGCGGTGCAGTTGGCGTGGGTAGTGTCGGAGCAGCGTCCGTAGGCGTCGTAGCCGAAGACGATCCTGCCGGACGCGGCGTTGGTCGCGTAGGCGTTGCCAGTGGTGAACCCGTAGTCGATGTGATCGAGCTCGCCACCGCGAACGTAGCTGGTTGCCGTCGTCCCGTTCGCTGAGTACAGGTTCGTCTGGGTGTCGTAGTAATAGGCTTCCGCGTTGCCGTGGACGTCGACGACGTAGTCGAGGTTCCACCGCCATGCCTGCACGCATGACGAGGTGGCGAACGTGGAGTTGTGGCATGGTTCGCCCGGGTCGTTGCCGTAGACGGGTACCGTCCATGTGGAGTTTGTCGTCGGCTTGCCGCTGGCCCAGCCGGGGAGCTGGTTGAGGCCGAAGTAGTACTGGGTGCCGTCGGTGGTCGTCATCCGCCAGCAGTCCGTGTCGTACGTTCCGTTGCTGGAGCAGCCGGCGGCGCTCCCGACCAAGTGCTCGAAGCGGGTGCCGTCATCCGATTGCAACTTCCACACTCCGGTGGTGGCGTCCTTGATCAGCTGGCCAGAGTGGCCACCAACGGAGATGGTGGCGTTGTCGGTCTTCCAGCATTCGTCTCCGCTTGTGGTTACCGGTCCGGATGCTCCGTTGTCGATGGCGCACGGCACGTAGCTGCGTTCGATGAACCCGCCGCCGGCGAGGCTCCAGCCTTCGCCGATAGCGGACGGCTGGTTGTTCGTCGATCCGGTCTCCCCATCCACAGACTGGGAGTCATAGGCCAGCGCCACCGACGGTGACGGCCCGGCCGGCGTCGGCGGCACGGCCAATGGGTAGGACCAGGAGAAGTCGCCGGTTTGCGCGGACACGTCCCACGAGCTCGACGGCTTCAGGGAGGTCGCTGCGAATGACCCGGTTCCGCTCGAGGAGACGGGTGCGGCCGCCGCGGCGACCATCATCGGGGCCGCGCTGATCATCGGGGTGATAACCACGGAGCCGGTCGCCGCATCCGCGGTCGCCGGCACCGCGGTCCGAGCCTTTCCGCCAGAGGCGGCGACCTGGGACCAGACTAGACGCGACGAATAGTCGGCGCCGTAGACGCTGTCCAACTCCTTCTTGGGGATGCGGATCGCGACTCGGGCACCGGTGGTGCCCAGGTCGTCGCGGGCGACCGAGAGCGTGAACCCGCTCAGGCCCCGCTTCTTCGCCGTCGCTGAGTCGACGATGGAGACGCGGACTTTGTCGGTCGACGAGGAGATAGCGCCCTTCGTCTGCGCAACCAACGGCCCCGGTTCGATAGTGGTGGGCGCTACTGCGAGCCCGGTGTCGCCCACGGGTTGCCATGCACCGGTCGTTGACGCCACATCGCGCCCGGCCGAGCGGGTGGTCACCCGCTTCGTCGTCGTGCTCCGCGGAGTAGCCACCTCGAAGTCGCCACTACGCGGCAGTGCGGCCACAGCTGGGACGACCGAGGTCGATGAGGCGGGCGATGCGGCCTTCGTCAGCGCAGGGGCGCTGTGGCCAGGAACTGGCTTGCCCCGGTTGAGTGTGGGGATCGGTGACCCGTCCGCGGGAAGCGCGCTCAAGAGCGAGGCGACGACGGCGACAGCGCCGAGGCTGGCGGCCGCTCGGATTACCAGGCGCGGTCCGCGGTGGAAGCGGGATGAAGTCACTGGGTTCTCCTCAAGGCGCAAAGGGATGGCGTGATCGAGCGGGCTGGCGATGTCAGAGTCCGGTCGAACCCGGGTCGATGTCGGTAGCGATCTTGCCCAATTGGTTTCCGGTGGCGACGCCCTGGTAGATCGACGGATTGTTGATCAGGCCGGACCAGCCATTGACGGTCGAACCGGAGGATCGGTCCGCGCCGACGAGTAGTCCGCCTCCCGCCGGCGTCGGGGTGCCGGTGACGATGTGACTGGCGTAGGCGAAGGGTGCTGTGGTCCCGATCCAGATAGAGATGAGGCTGTTGGCGGCGTCGTACGTTCCGGTGACGAACGTGGGCTGGTTCGTCGTCGCGCCCGAGCCGAGAACGCATTGAGGATTCGTCGTCGACGGGGTGCCGGGAACACGGGTGCAGAACTGCCAGTTACCGCCCGTGATGCCGAGTGTGAAGTCCGAGTCGGCCCCACTCCCGTTCGAGAGTGCCGTGAACGTACCCGTGGTGGTGTTGGCGCCCGGAGTCAACCAGGCGGAGACAGTGAAGCTCTTGGTCGTGTTCACGACGCCGGACGCGGTGGTCGCCGTCGCCGAACCAGGGTAGGTCAGCGAGGGGCCATGCCCATCGCCATTGTCCGTCCAGACCGAAGTTGCCGCGACGGACAGATTGATCGTGGTGGTCGTGTCGGCGTCGGACACGGACGTCGGAGGGGTGCTGGTGTCGAGAAGGTCAGTCTCCCACCGGTGTCCAGCCGCGTCGGCGACGTTGGTCAGGTCCGCCTGCGCGGTAACGGATTGTGTTGCCACCGTGGTGGTGCCCTTCACGGGATTCCCGGCCGCGTCATAGGCGGTCACGGAGAGAGTGGACGCCTCGCTCGGCACCGCCATCGTCACATCCTGAGTGCCCTTGGTGGGATCCGCTGGGCACACGAATCGAACAGTTTGCACGACCGGCGCCGGCGAGCACGATGGTGCTCCGCCAGTGGCCGTCACGGGGATCGTCGGGGTTTTGCCCATCGCCCACCACAGCGCCAGCATCGCCACATGCTGTGTGCCGTTGTAGCCAATCGTCGCGGTGATCTGGGAGCCCACCGTGTAGTGGTCGCCAACGTTCAACGGTGGCATCGTGATCGTCGGAAGATCGGGACCGTCATCCAGCACCGTGAAGTAACAGTACGGGGAGAAGCCCGCGGAGAGGTCGATCCCGTCGCCGGCTCGCGCGTTCCACCGATACGCTCCCGGCGGTATTTTTCCGGCATCGAACTGCACCTGCTCTTGGCCCTGGGGTGAGGGATTCGCGGTGCCTACCGAGTACAGGATCGTGGTTCCGGTCGCCGAATAGACATAGAAGCCGTCGTTGACTCCGTATCCGGGACCGTCGGGGTCGGTTTGGGTGACCTGGAGCTTCAGCGGCTGCGTCGGACCATTGTTGACATAGACAGGCTTCAACGGGTCGGACGAGCAGGTCCGCGGGGGCGACACGAACGTCGGCAACGTGGGATTGGCCGGAGGCGTGTTGTACGTGATGATCAACTGGGCGTTCCAGTCGTAGTGCTTCCTCGTCAGCGAGTTCGATTCGTTCGCGACCCGCATTCCAAGCTGGATGTTTCCCTGCCCGTTTGCGGCGGCAGAGGTGACCGCGTGGGTCGCACTGAACCCGTCCCACGCCGGGTTCGGTGCGCACGGACCACCGTTGGCGTTCCCCTGCTGATCGTCCGCGTACCACCACTGGTTCGGCTCGGTGTTCCAAGTGAACCCGGGTGAAGTAGATCCGCCGTACTCCCACAACTGCACCAGCGTCGTGTCACAACTGTTTGCGTAGGTCTGGTGGATGTTGAAGCGCGCATTGAGGATGTGCTTGTGCGCGACGACGTCGGTCGTGAACTGGAAGAACGCGTGGGAAAGGTAGCCGACGCCGCCGGAGACGCCATAGCCGACACTGTCGGATGGTGGGTCGAGGTAGGACTGGTTCGGGTACGCACGGTCGGTGTACCAATCCGCCTGCAGATAGCTCGACCAGTCCGGGTCGACATACACCGGATATGTCGGTGTCGTCGCTGTGACGGAATTGACATCCAGCGAAACGGAGGAGCTCGTGGACGTCGTAGGAACAGCTTGCGGCTCATCGCCGCCGGGGTTGTCTGCGTTCGACAGAGCGCTGGACGAATCCCACCACAGCGGGGTCGCCGACGCGACTGGCTCAGCGCTCGCAGTCGTCTCCGCCTGCAGCGTCCTGGTCTTCACATTCTGCTGCACAGTCGCTCCCTGCACAGCCAAGGTCACGCCCGCCAGCTGCGGGTCAGCGGCAGCCTGAGCGGTCTTGACGACGAGCACCTCGGACATTCCAGCGTCGGTCGCCGTCAGGCGCAGATCCACACCCGGGAACACCTCCGGATACAGCGCGTGCGATCCGCTGACGGTCGGAATCGGGAGGTTTCCATAGGGCCATGCCTCTGAGAACCACTGGCCGGATCCCGACTGGACCTGAGCGATCTGGTTCGAACCACCGGGCCCGAACCGAACGCCCGCCGCCGCGACCTTCGGCTCGAGCCAGCCGTCACTGCGCTTCTGAAGGCTCGTGTCGATCGGTGTCCAGACCCCGTTCACCGCCGCGCGGGCAGGGACAACATCCGACTCCGCTTGCATGGTGCCGTCCGGAAGCGCCTGGACAAGCATGGTCGGCGACGACTGCGAATCCACGACGACCTTGTGCTTGTACGTGGTTGCGATCGTGGATGCGGTGGAGACGTCTGTTACGTGAGCGGCGTCTGCCGGGCCGGCGGCTGGGGTGGTGTCGGCGACAGCTGGAGCTGAACCGAGCGCTGCCAAGAAACCGATAACGGTCGCTGCCCCGGCAGCGAACGCGACAAACTTGCTTGCAGCTGATTTCGGCCGCACGGCTCCCCCATTTTCTCGCTTGGCGGGTGGATCCCCCGAACGGCTTCCGATCCGCGCAGCAATCGAAAACTAAGCGCTAGCGAAACCGGACAACAAGTATGTGCGGCTGAGAAAACTTACAGAATGCACTTACTTGACTACCCCAAAATGGGCGTCAAGGGACTCGCTCTCGAGGTCGTCGCCGATGTTGCGGATAGTGGTGATGTAGGTTTGGTTCCCTTGTTCAACGCGCCGCCGAGCGCGCGCTTCGCAACTGCTCTCTAACCGCGTGGCGGACTCCCCCGGTCAGCCAGGCCGGTACGGTCTGACTGTCGAATGCGTCGACGATGGCTTGTGTCGGCTCTTCTTCGCCGTACTCGGTCACGAATGTCATGCCGTCATCTTCGGCCATGCGTGCCGCGTGCGGGTACCCTGTTTCGGTTTCTACACGCATCAGGTTCGTAGCTGTCCGGCGTGGGCGTTTCTTCTCTGGTATCCGTGCGTCGACGGCCCGTTCAATCCACACGAGTCCTTGCCGGTCTTCGGTGACCTCCCATCCCGAAGCTCGGTAGAAGGGCACCGATTCGGCCGTTATCTTGGCGACGATGTGCCGGAAGTCTTTGCGCCGCGCATCGAGTACGAGCCGGGTCAAAAGGGTGAGACCGATCCCTTGTCGCCGATAACTGGGAAGCGTCGCAAGTTGACGGACCTCGAACGTTGTACCGCTGAGGTAGGTTCCATCGTCGGATGGGAGCGGCTGACCGAACGTGTATCCGACGAGTTCGCCGTTGTCGCGGGCAACCCATCCAGGGTAGTTCGGTCGCGCCTCCTTGTTGGTGAGAGCGAATCGGAAAGCCCCCGCTTCTGTTGACTCCGCGAAAGTCGCCGAAGCGAATGCAACAACATCGTCGATGTCGGATTCGCTGATCCTGGTGTACTCGACGGCCATCAGCGGTTGCCGCGCATAGAGAGGTCGCCGGCGCTCCTGCCGGCTGACTGGAAGGATCTCATGTCGTCTCTTGTCTCTCTCTTCGCCCGCCGCGAGTATGTGTTCTTTGACGAGTGGTCGCCAGGCGGTTCGTCCGTCGTCGTGGTGCGCGGCTCCCGTTCGAAGGTTGTCGCACGCTACCGGGAAGCCCGGATCCGTCGTCGCATTCTCGGCACGCCGAAGCGATTGCCGGCCCACGCACATTGATCACTGTCGGACGCCGACCTCTTGCGGTAAGTAGTGGGCGCATCCCAGCCAATGCCGGACCCGCAGAAGGACCCCCCGTGACCACTATCGATGAGATTCTCGTCGCCGAAAACGACGCGATCTCATCGAGCGTCGGACGTTGGCCGCACCTCCTGGAGGACTTCGCAGCCCCAGGGACCAAGTGTCAGTTCGCGCACGACGGGAGACCCGGTGCCGGCGTTGACTAGCGCAGGATTGGATGGCACTGGAACGGATACGTCCCGCCAACTGCAGTTGGCGATGAACCAGGTGCGGGTGTTGTCCTGATGACGCACGCTGGTCACATGGATGCTCTCCGCCCTATCGGCCCAAAGGTCTGCTGCCGGCTCAACTCCACGTTCGGTCAGCGCCCATCGCACAATGGCTGACATTGACTTCTTGTCGGGAAGGACCCCGAGCCAGGTCATGCGTCCGGCGCCAACCTGGTTGGTTGTGATCGCTGCGTAGCCGCCCAAGTGCGGGCTACCTACAGTGGCGAGTGTTTCAGCGCCCTCCGGGACGAGGAGATCCATCCAAGCTTCCGCTACGGCACCCTGCGGAAGATTCAGTACGTCCTTCCCGCCTGCGTGTGCCGGTACCAAGTTGGGAGTGCCGATGAGAGAGGACGACTCCTGGTAGGACGCACCAACTGCGCGGCGCAGCAGACCGGGTGCAGGTTCCCACCGAGCTCGGACCCACTCATCGCTGTATCCGCTTCGAAACGTCAGAACAACGTGATGTCCGCTTTCTGCGTGCTCCACGAGACGCTTGAGTAGGGCGTCATCGGCCACGTAGAGAGCCGGGACGAGAAGGACCTGTTCGCCTGACCAGTCTGAGTCGGGGTGAACCACGCGGAGTTGCACGCCATCGTCGACTGCAGCGTCGTACATCCGCATGAAAACCCGATGGTAGCTGTGAGAGTCGGGGTTTGCTGTGCCCGGCACAAGCAGCACAGGATCGAACTCGAGCGCGAGAAGGGAATCGCGGGAGTAGAGCACAGCTGCATCCGCGTCCGGGACGGCGTCGCCGAGCGCCGGGGCAAGACGAGAAAGCTCGTGACCGAGGGAAGCGACCTCCTCGTACACGCGCCCGGGGCGTAGATCATGACCGAGCACCCCACCCCAGAACGTCTCCGACCCGTAGTGCAGGGTGTGCCAATGCCAATAGGAGAGCAGGTCTGCGCCGCGCGAGGCGAACAGGTGGGCCATCTGGCGCAGCTGGCCGGGGAACGGCGGGGTCTGGTTGGCCTGCGCGCCGATCGAGCCCGCCTGCGCTTCCGTTATTGCGAACGCCGATCCGCGCGGCCCACGGAGGCTGTACGCGAGGTCGGCCTTCCACTGCGGTACCGAAGGGCCGGCGTCCTGCAGCCACCACGGGGCGAGGCCGGTCGTCTCCGCCGCGGGAGCGGCCGGACGCTCGAGAGCACGTTGCATCGGGAAGTACACGTTCACGGCGGTGTGATCGAGTGTCTCGGCAATCGGTCTCATTGCCGTGCTGCCCAGGCTGTCACCGCCAACCGTGTCGTGCAGTACAAAGCGGTCCTCCGCGATGTGTTCGCGCAATAGGTCCCGCTGCCAGGAGAGGAATTCCACTGTGAGACCGGCCTGGAACCGCGCCCACTCGAGCGCATAGCCCGGGTTGGTGTTCCCTTCCGGCCCCCACAGGTCGTCCATCGTGGTCAGCCGATGGCTCCAGTAGGTAAGCCCCCACTTCTCGTTGACGCCCTCCACACCCCCGAGCCGCTCTGCGACGTGCTTTCTGAAGCGCTCGACGACGGCGTCCCCCGCCAGTCTGTGCACACCGATCTCGTTGTCGACCTGGAAGCCGACCACTCCGGGTCGGTGGCCGAAGGCGTCGCCCATCGCCCGGACGATGCGCTCCGCGTACCGGCGGAAGACCGGATTCGTGAAGTCGACGTTCTGCCGATCCCCAAATGGCAGCGGGCGGCCGTCAGTACGCACGGCCATCACTTCGGGATGGGCGCGGGCGAGCCACGACGGGATGGCGTAGGTGGGTGTTCCGACGATCACCTCCAGCCCGCGCTCGTGGGCGGCGTCGACGACGCGTTCGAGTGCGGCGAAGGAGATCTCGCCGTCGGCCGGTTCGTACGAGGCCCAGGTGGACTCGCCGACTCGGATGGTGGTGAGTCCGGCCGCGACCATGAGGTCGAGGTCGGTCGCCAGGCGTTCGTACGGTTGGTACTCGTGGTAGTAGCTCGCTCCAAACCGCACGGTCACACCGTGGACGTGACGGCGCCGAGGAGGCGCTCCACCGCGACACCGGTGACGAGCTCGCGCGCCGGGCCGGTCTCGCGCAGGTCACCGCCGAGCACGATCGCCTCCGACAGCCCCTGGGCCGTCGCGGAAGACGCAACGGTGAAAACGAATTCTCCCGGCTCTACCTGCCAGCGGAGGCTCCGTCCGACCAGCGCGAGACGGTCGGCCGGAACGGCGAACGTGACCCGCGCGCTCTCGCCCGGCGCCACCTCGACGCGCGCCCAGCCCACGAGCTGACGCAGCGGCCTCGTGACCGAGGCGGCGGTGTCGCGCACGTAGAGCTGCACGACGTCGGCGCCGGCGCTATCGCCGGTGTTCTCGACGCGGCACGAGACGGTGATGGTCGAGGAGGTGTCCGCAGGCGCGGTGACCTCGACCTCCAGATCGCTGTGGCGGAAGGTCGTGTACGACAGTCCGTGGCCGAACGGGAACGCCGGCGCTGGATCGATGTTCGACACCGGGTTCGCGCCGCCGAGCCGCGGGTGCCGGTAGCTGTACGGCTGGCCGCCGGCGTTCTTCGGCATGCTGACCGGGAGGCGGCCGCTCGGGTTGACGCGGCCGCTGAGCACGCCGGCGACCGCCGCTCCGCCCTCCTCACCCGGGAAGAACGCCTGGACGAGCGCTGCAGCGGAGTCCGCCCACTGGGCGACGGGATACGGCCGGCCGGTGACAAGCACGACGATGACGGGCGTGCCTGTCGCGATCAGGGCGTCGACCAGCTCGCGCTGGCGGCCGGGGAGTTCGAGATCTTCCGTGTCGCTGCCCTCGCCGACGGTGCCGCGGCCGAAGAGCCCGGCGCGGTCCCCGACGACGGCGACGCAGACGTCCGCCGCGCGGGCCGAGGCCACCGCAGCGGCGATGCCGAGCGCGGCATCTTCGTCCGTCTGCTCGTCAGCGCGGACGGTCGTGCCCGGCGCGAAGGTCACCCGTCCGGCCGGGAACTCCTGCCGGATCCGCTCGAGTACGGTGGGGAGCTCAATTCCGAGCGGTGTCTCCGCTGGAACCTCGACGTGGTTCGTAAACGAGTAGTTGCCGAGCAGCGCCTCGCCGGCATCCGCGTTCGGCCCGACCACTGCAATCGAGGTTGACGGCGCAAGCGGCAGGACGCCACGTTCGTTCGTCAGGAGGACAACCGACTGCTCACCGAGTTCTGCGGCGATCGCGCGGGCGACGGGCGGATCGAGGTCGATGGGAGCGGGCTCAACGCGAGGGTCGAACACGCCGAGTCGTACCTTCTGCTCCAGGATCCGGCGCACCGATCGGTCCACCTCGGACTCGGGGATGCGGCCCTCAAGAACCGCCTGGGCCAATGGCTCCAGGTAATCGTTGCCGGTCGGCAGCTCGACATCGACGCCCGCCTTCAGGGCCAGGATCGCGGCCTCGACATGGTCGGCGGCCACGTCATGAAGGTTGCGCAAGAAGGCGACCCCGAAGTAGTCGGCGACGACGGTGCCCTCGAACCCCCACGAGTCGCGCAGTAGGCCGGTGAGCAGCTCAGGGTCGGCGGCAACCGGTACACCGTCGATCTCGGCGTAGGAGTGCATGACCGCCTCGGGTCGGGCCAGCCGGACCGCCATTTCGAACGGCACCGAGAAGATCTCGAGCACCTCGCGGCGTCCCGCGTGGACCGGGGCCAGGTTGCGCCCGGCTTGCGACGCGGAGTAGCCGAGGAAGTGCTTGAGCGTCGCGCCGACGCCGGCGGACTGGACCCCCTGCACGTAGCGCGATCCGATGGCGCCGATCAGATACGGGTCCTCGCCGATGCACTCTTCGACCCGGCCCCAGCGTGGGTCGCGGACGACGTCGAGGACGGGCGCGAGGCCGAGGTGGATGCCAAGCGACCGCATCGAATGGCCGATCTGCTCACCCATCCGGCCGACTAGGTCGGGGTTCCAGGTCGCTCCCCAGGCGAGCGCGGTGGGATACGTCGTCGCCCCGTAGAGCTGCAACCCGGTCAGGATCTCCTCGTGCACCAGGGCTGGGATGGCGAACCGGCTGTTCGACTCGATCGCCTGCTGCACGCGTTCCACCGAGCGGAGCATGCGCTCGATGCCCGTGACCTGGCTGCCTAGGGGTCGCGTCAGCTGTCCGACGCCGTTTCGAACGAACGTCTCGAAGTCGTCGACTTTGGCGATCATCTCGTGCTGCATGGGTGCGATGTCGCCGCCCTCGCCTGCGGAGTCGTCGAGCTGGAGCCAGAGTCCGACGAGTTGCGCGAGCTTCTCGTCGAGCGTCATGTCGGCGATGATCCGCTCGACATCGACGGCAGCGGGTCGAAGGGTGTGGGGTGCGGTGGACTGGTGCGCGGGGTCGCGCTGATCGTGAACGGTCACGGCTCTCCTCAGATGGGTTCGTTCGAGTCGGGGTGGTCGGCTGTCGCTCAGCCCTTGACCGCGCCCTCCATGATCCCGGCGACGAGCTGACGCCCGGCGAGCAGGAACAGGAGGAGCAGGGGAATGGTGGCGAGCACCGACCCGGTCATCACGGTCGAGTAGTCGATCGTGTACTGGGTACGCAGCTGCTGGATGGCGACCTGCGACGTGAAGTTGTCGGGGGTGTTCAGGATGACAAGCGGCCAGAGGAAGTCGTTCCAGGCCGACATCGCTGCAAACAGACCGAAAACGGCCGCGGACCCCCGGATGTTCGGGAGCACGATTGACCAGAAGACCCGGAACGTCGATGCGCCGTCGACCTTGCCGGCCTCCACCAACTCGTCCGGAATGGAGCCGACGATGACCTGCCGCATCCAGAACACCCCGAACGCGGACACTGCTCCCGGCACGATGAGCGCCTGCAGGGTGTCCACCCAGCCGAGGCTGGACATGATCATGTACATCGGGACGAGCCCTAGCTGACCCGGGATCGCCATCGTGGCGACAACCGCGACGAACAGCCAGTTGCGTCCGCGGAACTGCAGCTTCGCGAAGGCGAAGCCCGCGAGGCTGCAGAAGAAGATCTGAAGCAGGGCGACGCTGACGGCAACGATCGCGCTGTTGATGAGCGAGCGGCCGAACGGGACCGTGCCGTTGATGATGTCCAGGTTCTTTAGAAAGTTGCCTCCAGGGGTGAAAACCGGAGGGAACTGCGACACCGCCGAACTGCTGTTGGAGCCGACGACGAACATCCAGTACAGCGGTGCAAGTGCGAGCAGCACGGCCACCACGAGCACGCTGTACGTGAACCACGAGACGCGGCGGCTTTTGCGCAGGGAACCGACCTTGCGGTCTCGTGCCGTTCGGTCGGCCTTTGCCGCGGAGCGGGAGACGGGTCGACGTGCCCGCGTGCGGTCGTCGCCCCGCTCGGTCTGCGGTCGGGTGGAGGTCGTGGTCATCATGAGCTCCTAATCAGCCGGGCGAGCGCGAAGTTCACCAGTGCGAGCATCAGCACCACGAACAGCAGCGCCATCGCGATCGCTGATGCGTATCCGAATTTGAAGGAGTTGAACGCCTGTCCGTAAAGGAGGAGCGTCATGGTGAGACCCTGCCCGTTGCTGCCGCCGGTCGGTGACGTGAACAGCAGCGGTTCGGTGAAGATCTGGAGGCCGCCTACGGTGGAGGTGACGACGGTGAACAGGACGGTCGGCCGGATCATCGGCAGCGTGACCTGCGTGAAGGTCTTCCAGCGGCCTGCGCCGTCGATCTCGGCTGACTCGTAGAGCGAGTCCGGAACTGCCTGCATGGCGGCCAAGTAGATGAGGGCGTTGTAGCCGGTCCACCGCCAGATCACCATCAATGCGATGACCGACTGGGTGGTCCATGCATTGGCCCCCCAATCGATCGGGGGAAGGCCCAGACTGTGAAGCGCCCAGGCGATGGGGCCGTAGTCGCGGCCGAAGATCGAGCTGAAAACCAGTGTCACGGCGACGAGCGGGGTGACGTTGGGCACCAGCAGCGCCATCCGCCAGAACGTCTTCACCTTCAGGCTGCGGTTGTTCAGCGCCGTCGCTATCACAAGGGCCAGAACGAGGCCGGGGATGGTTGAGAGCAGGAAGATCGAGAAAGTGTTTCCGAGAGCTTTCCAGAACCGTGGGTCGGCCAGCATCGCCTGGTAGTTACCAAGCCCGACGAAGGGGTGATCGGTTTCCAAGGGTGCCCAGTTGTGGAGCGAGACCCAGGCGGTATAGATCAGCGGGCCCAGCCCGAATGCGAGGAACAGCAAGAAGAACGGGGCGATGTAAACGTACGGCGCCATCCGCTCCCGGAGGCTGACCCGGCGTCCGCGCAGGAGCACGGGGCGGGCAACGGTCATCGTTGACACGAGCAAGTCCTTTCGGTCGCCGGCGCGGCAGCACCGGCTCAACGAGAGTCCCAAATCGGGAAGGACTTGTCAAGACTTTCGCGAAAGTTGCTTGCGTTAGTTTCTTGTGAATGGCGCGGTGCTCTGACGCACCACCATCTCGGTCGCGAGCTCGACAGCCGCGGATACGCGAACACCGTCGATCATCTGGCGGAGGATTCGCACCGACTCGCGTGCGGTGTCGTCGATTGGCTCGTGCACGGTCGTGAGTGGAGGGGACGCCCACTGGGCGATCGGCACGTCATTGAAGCCGACGACGCTGAGGTCCTCGGGGATGCGCAGGCCGTTGATTCTGGCAGCTTCATAGACGCCGAGCGCTTGTTCATCGGAGGCTGCAAAGATCGCGGACGGCGGTGTCGGCAGTGCGAGGACGCGTTCGGCACCGTCACGGCCGCCTTCGTAGCCGAATTCAGTTTCGACAAGGTAGTCATCGGGGACGGAGATTCCGGCCGAGGAGAGCGCTGCACGGTACCCGTCGACACGTGCACGGCTGAACACCAGGTCGAGCGGTCCACTGACCATTGCGATTCGGCGATGCCCGAGGTTGACGAGGTGTTCGGTGGCCGCCCAGGCGCCCCGCCAGTGCGTGATTCCAACAGTGGGAACGTCGGTCGACTGCATTACTCGAGGGTCGATGACGACGAAGGGGACGCCGAGATCCTCCATACGCGCCTTCTGCGTTGCCGACATCTCGACGACTCCGAAAACGACGCCGTCGACGGCGCGCGCGGCGATGAGGTCGATCCAGCTTTCATCGACGCTGCTACGCATGCGGGTGAGGATCATCCCGAGCCCGCTGGAGTGTGCGGCTTCTTCCAGTGCGCCGACAAGCGCGACAGACCACGGGCTGGTCAGCTCGCCCAGGACGACAGCGATCATGCCGGTGGTGGTCGGCCGACGCGGTGTGTACTCATGCTGCTCGAGCAGGGCCGCGATTCGAGCGCGGGTCGTTGCCGAGACGCCCGGCCTGTCGTTGAGAACCTTCGACACCGTGGGGACGGACACCCCGGCGGCAACCGCGATGTCGGCGATCGTGACCCGGTCAGTCGATGCGGTACTCATGGTGCTCCCCTCGCGCATGCCCCGGAGGCGGGACAGACTCACCTTAGAACCTTCGAGAAACTTTCGCGACACGAACTGGAGCCCCGACGGCCCCCCGACCGCGGGCGGGGGAACCGCAGTCGGGAGGCCGAAGGAGTTTCAGATGCTAGCCGTTGGCCGCTTCTCGTTTCGCGTCCGATAGCGTTTGCTGCCAGGAGGCGTCACCGCTTTGCTGGCCCTGGTCCACGCGGCCGAGACCGTTCTCGAACTGGTTCTCGATTGCACGGTCCTTCGGCCCGACCGGGTGGCCGTGGTACGCCTTCACGCTGTCGACGTAGATCTGGCCGGCGGGGGCGTCGCTGAAGAACGAGTCCTTGTAGCTCGTCACGACGGGGTTCGTGTAGAGCGACGGGACGGCCGGGAAGTCGGCGGTGTCCTTGAACAGTGAGAGCTGCTGCTCCGGCGCCTCCAGCCACTTGATGAACTCGTACGCCTCCTTCGGGTGGGCGGCGTGCTTGGGCACCACCAGGAAGGAGCCGCCGTCGTTCCCTGCAGCGCCGGGCAGGGTGGCGATGTTCCACTTGCCGGCGGTGGCGGGAGCCTGCTGTTTGATCGACAGCAGCATCCACGCTGGCGCGATCAGCGTGGAGATCCCGCCGTCGGCGAGGGCCGCGTTCCACTGCGGGGAGTACGTGGGGACGTTGGCCGAGAGACCGGCGCCGATGGCGTCCACCCCGTACTGCCAGGACTGCTTGATGGCCGGGTTCGTCGCGTAGACGAGCTTGCCGTCCTTGTCGGTGTACTTGAGGTCGGCCTGGTTCGACGCCGCACGGAAGATGGCCTTGCCGCTGTCGATGAACTTCTTGCCTGTGGCCGCGACGTACTTCTTGCCGGTGGCGATGTAGTCGTTCCACGTGGGCCAGAGCGCGCTCACAGCCTTGGGGTCGGTCGGCAACCCGGCGGCCTGGAACAGGTCCGTGCGGTACGCGACGGCCATCCCACCGACGTCGGTGGGGATTCCGACGACCGTGCCGTCCTTGGCCACACCGCCGCTCCACCGCCAGTCGAGGTAGTCGCTCTTGATGTCGTTCGCGCCGAGCGTGCGCAGGTCGGTGAACGCCTGCGGGGTGGCGGTGAACTCGGCCATGTAGTCGATGGCGATCTGGCCGATGTCCGGGCCCTTGCCCGCGCTCAGCGCGGTGAGCAGGGTTTGGTGCGCGGCGTCGTAGTCACCGATCTTCTGCTGGATCTTGATGTTCGGGTGGAGCTTCTCGTACTGCTCGACCTGCGGCTTGTACAGCGACGAGAACCCCCAAAAGTTGAGGGTGATCGGACCGGACGACTCGCCACTGCTGCCGGAGCAGCCGCTGAGGACCATGAGGCCGGCGGAGACGATCGCGATCAAGGCAGCTCTCTTAGGTGCCTTCATGGGAAACAGACCTCCAAATAGGGAAGAGCTCGTTCTCTTCGCAATGAGCGTGACTTGCGTTTGTGCTTTTGTCAATACTTTCTAGAAAGTTACTTCTGGCATTTTCTCAGTCTCAGCCGCGTCTTTTGGGCGATTTTCCATACGCCCGCTGCGTATCAGGCACGAGTTTCGAAACTGTGGCCAACAGTGCGTTGACTCCGGAGGAGCTCTGCTCGTACTCTGACATAGAAAGTTTCGCGAAAGGGTATCTAATGGCACGAGTCTTCCTCATCGGTGCGGGAGCGATCTCCAGACATCACGCCGCCGCGGCATACGACCGCAGCGTCATCAATGAACCGGTGGAGGTGCACGTCACGGACACGAACGCGGCAACCCTCCAATCGTTCGTGGAACAGTTCCCTGACGCGATCGTTCACCGGGACATCGCCGCGCTTCTGAGCGGCCCGCGGGAATCTGATGACATTGCGGTCATCGCCACTCCCCCGTTCACCCACTTCGAACTGGCCTCCGACGCCCTCGCCGCAGGTTTCCATGTCCTCTGCGAGAAGCCGCTGGTGTTGACCGCTACCGAAGCCACACTTCTGGCTGCGCGGGCGAACGCGGCAGGCCGCGCGCTGGAGGGCTGCGATTCGCGGTTCCGTTCTGTAGCAACGACTCAGCGCGTGCGTGCGTTGCTGGCGGAGGCGAGCCTTGGCGAGGTTTACCACGCTGAGTTCATCAATCGCTCGCAGCGTTCGCGTAGCGGGTACGAGTTCCAGAGCGAGTCGAGCTGGTTCCGGGATCCGTCGCTCAGCGGCGGTGGGGTGATGATGGACTGGGGTCCGTACGATATCGCGGTACTGGATGAGATCTTCGAACCGATGGCGGTTGAGATCCGTGACGCTTGGTCGGGTCGCCCGCACACCGGCGGCAGGTTCGAGGCGGACTCGGACCGTGCAGAGCAGCACATCGGCGCAACCTTCCGGCTCACGTTGGCTGACCGGTCTGTGGTGGACCTGTCGTACGAACGGGCCGCAGCAACGCACGGGTCGGAGCGGACGTCGGTGGAGATCACTGGCACTGCTGGGGCGGTGTCGTGGGATTGGCTGGACTGGGAAGGCGACGCCGTCCACGTGAGCTCGGACCTCGAAGGCGCTCTCGTGACAGAGACAGAACACCTTCCGACCTCAGGGCCGGTGTTCCACGCCCGTCCGCTCGCAGAGTTCCATTCGGTGTTGGAGGCCGGCGCTGACCCGCGCACTCGGACCGCTCGAACCCTTTTCGTATTCAGGTGGCTGCGTGCCGTGGTCGAAGCCGCCGAGACTTCGGAGCCGAAACTGGTCGAGTATCCCGCTGTCCCGCGGCCGACACGGTTCGAGGCTGAGACGGCCGGCGTCCTCTGATGGCGCACACGCTTGTCGGGATGGATGTCGGCTTCTACAGCCGCGGAGGCGCCTACCCGCTGAACACGCGATTCGAGATGCTGGCCGAACTCGGCTACGACGCGGCGAATCTGACCCTGTGGAGCGAGCCGGCGTGGGCGGATCTGCCCGCGCTCGGCGAAACCGCGGGAAGACATGGCCTTGACGTCGCATCGATCTACTTGACGGTCGACGTCGCGGCGCCGGACGGCAGCGAATGGAACCGAGCACTGGATGCGATCGGGTCCGTCGAGGCGACCCGCACCGTCGAGCTCGCGTTGCTGAACGAGCAGGCAACTCCCTCGGATCCTGCCGGGGACGGTGACGCCTGCCGGTTCCTGGACGCCGCGCTGGCCCGGGCTCGATCGAATGAAGTGCGCTTGCTGCTGTACCCGCACACATTCGCGTGGATGGAGCGCCCAAGCGACGCCGTCCGTCTCGCTTCTCGTTATGGTGCGGCCGACCTCGGCATCACCTTCGCCGCGTTCCACTGGTACGCCGCGGACGGGAACGACTTGCCGGGCACGCTCGAGTCGGTGGCCCCCTACCTCGGAATGGTGAACACCAACGGCAGCAGGCCGCAGTCTGGCAGCTACTTCCCCGCAACGATCGAACCGGTCGGCGAGGGAGAGTTCGACAACTTCCATCTGCTTGGGCTGCTGCGCGAGATCGGTTACACCGGTCCCCTCGGCGTGCAGTCCTATGGTATTGGCGGTGACCCGTTCGTCCACTTCGGGCGGTCGTTGGCCGCTGTCCGGCAGATCGAGGAGCGGTTGGACCGGCACCCGGACTGGGTTCGTCTTCGGGACGACCACATCTAGGACACGGAAGGTATGGGGCTGGTCAGCGACCGGCCCCATACCTTTCTCGCTGTTCACGCAGGAAGCGGAGCCCGTCGACAGCCAGCTCATCCTGGGTCGGGGCGAGCGGCCGCCAAATCGAAGCCGCCGTCGCGATGGAAGCGTTGTCAGCGGTGAAAGACTCGATTCCCAGCAGGCCGGAGTAGCCGATCTGCTTCAGGGATCCGAAAACTTCGTCCCACGGTGTCAGATCGCCGCCGGGAGCGCCACGGTCGTTGCCGCAGACCTGTAGATGCATGAGACGGTCACCTGCTGCACGCAGTGGTTCCGCGAAAGACCGCTCCTCGATGTTCATGTGGTACGAGTCGAGGTTCAGCCCGAGGATGGTCGAGTCAAACGGCTCGATGAACTCCAGCAGTTGCGCGGTGGTGTTGAACAGGCTCGTTTCGTAACGGTTCAACGGTTCGAGCGCAATGCGGACACCGCGTTCCCCGGCGTAGTCGGCCAGGCGGCGATAGTTCTCGGTCAGTTCTGCAAGCACCGACGACCGTTCGACCGGGCTGAGCCGCCATGTACGGCCGACGGACGTGTACGCCGGCCCGATGACCATGTCAGACCCCTGCCGGTGTGCCACGTCGATGGCCGTCCGCATGTAGTGGAGCGTCGAGTTCTGTGTCGCCTCGTCGGCGGCCGCGAGTTCCCGTCCCGGGGCGAAGACCGCGCCGACAACGGCGGAGAGCCCCGTCTGCTCCAGGAGGTCGCGCGTGCGCTCGGGATCCCAGTCCCCCGGGTTCTCAAGCGGGAGCTCGACAGCGTCGAACCCCCAGTCCGCCAGGCGTGGCAGCCGATCGGCGAGGATCTCGTCGGTCAACGGCGAGTGCCAGATGAAGGTGTTGGCAGCGAGCAACCAGGTCATCGAATCTCCTCCGTGACGGTCGACCATGTTCGGTGGATGTAGGCGCCGGTACGGCGCACGGCCTCATCGGGGTCGCGTTCGGCGAGGAGCGACTCGTCCTCGAAGGCGATCCATCCCCGGTAGCCGACGTCATCAAGGGTTGAGACGATAGCGGGGATGTCGAGCACTCCCTCGCCGGTCGGTGCCCAGGTTCCGTCGGCGTCGATGTCTTTGATGTGGACGTGGCGGATGACGTCGGACGCCTGCCGGATCAAGGCGATCGGGTCCATGCCGCCCTTTGCGATGTGCCCGACGTCCGGCGTGAAGCCGAGCGGCGCGGGAAGCTCGTTCAGTAGCAACGTGTAGTCGTCGGGAGTGCGGAAGACGGATCCGGCCGGGGAGTTCGGGTGGAACGTGGCGATGACGCCACGGTCGGCGGCGCGCTTTGCAACCTCGCGCATGCACGCGAGGGCATTGACCTGCCGCTCGCGGCGGTTCGTCCGGTCGGCGCCTGGCATGACTACAAGGTTCAGCACGGCACCCGGATGACCGGCTACCGCGTCGATCGCCGCGTTAGCTTCCCGTCGCTCGTCGTCGGTCTCGGACTCGCCGCGCCAGTCGCGGACGAGGCACAGCGCGGCCAGCCGCAGCGGAGCCGACGCGAGATCTTCGTCGAGCTGCCGCGCGGTCCAGCCGGCGCCGAGCATGAAGATCTCCGGCTCGAACCCGGCGAATCCGGCGCGTGAGGCGGTCTCGGCCATGTGCCGGGTCTCGCCCCGGAAACGGTCGGCGGACATCTGCCAGCTGTACGTTTGACACGCGAAGCGGTCGACCCCGTTCACCTCAGCCACTCCCCCACGATCGTGTTGAATTCGTCTAGGCGCTCCCAGTGGTGAACGTGTCCCGTCCCGCCGAACATCCGGAGTTCTGCACCAGAGATTGCGTCGGCGACCGCATAGGACAGCGCGGGGCGGATGAAGACGTCCTCGGTTCCGACAGTCACCAGGGTCGGGACGTCGATCGCGGCAAGCCGGGCGCGCGTGTCATGCGTCGAACATGCTGTGGCCTGAGCCGTGAACGCCTCCAGACTGATCGCCGGCTCCTGGGCGAGGTCGGACTCGAACTGCTCCGCGTGCTCGTTAATCCACTCCGGCGTCCACACCGTGTTGCGCAGGTGGAGGGCGAAATGCCGAGATGACGAGTCGGTCCGCGATGCGACCAGAGACTCAAGGACGCCGTCGGTGTATGTGTCGCTCTCTGCCCACGGGGCGACGAGTACCAGCCGGGAGACCAGGTCGGGTCGCTGTAGAGCGAGCTCTTGGGCCGTGCACGCTCCCATCGAGATGCCCGCGACCGCAACCCGCTCCATCCCGAGCTCGTCGAGCAGGGCGGCCACACGGGCGGCGGTCGCCGCCACGGTCAGTGGTTCGCTTCCGAGTTCTGAGCGGCCTGCCCCTGGGTTGTCCACGGCGATGCAGCGGAATTCTGCTGCCCAGGCGTCCAAGTGCGGCCGCCAGGCTTCGGCCGTCGCGCCGAGGCCCATCAACAGCACGAGCGGCGGACCGGAACCCTCGTCCAGGTAGCCGAGGGATGCGGCATTCATCGGTCGCCCCCAATGGCCCAGCGGGAAGCCTGGGTGAGCAGGCGCAGCACCTCCGGACGCTCGAGATCACTTTGACTGCCGAGGCTCGTGTAGAAAACGCGACGACCTCCGTCGTCCCAGGCCCACGCGACCGGCGACGGCTGCGGATCGATCTCGGGGTCGATCGGGTCGCCGGCGAGCAGGATCCGCGCGGCGGCGGGCGGCTCGTTGACGTAAAGCCACGAGTCAACCTCGAACTCTGCAGGGAGACCAGCGGTGATCGGGTCGTCCGCAACGACCTCCACACGTGTGCGGGAGGTGTGGCCGTGATGAGTCGACCAGGCGCTGCCGAGGTAACGTCTAGCAAAACCTGCGGTCCAGCTCTCCCATGCCGACCCAGCCACCGGGTGGAACGCATGGTTGGAGGTGCGCAGCGCCACGACGGCGCCTCCGCGCTCCAGGTAGGCCGCGAGCGCGGCGACCTCGTCGTCCGGCAGCACGCGGAACCGTGTGTAAAGCAGGAGCAGTTCGGCGTCGTGGAGCGCATCGAGGCCGCCGAAGCTGGACTCGGGGAAATCGGGGACGTCCTCGATGACACTCGGCGTGCGGTAGTCGAGTGCGGCGTCGAGGTCGCGCGCGATCGCCTCGGCGACCGGCCGCATGGTGACGTCGGATTCGTACTCGCCTTCACCAGCGAGCGTGACGATGGTGGTCACAGGTCGGTCACCCCCTGGGGGAAGAGCAGCACTTTGCCGCATCGGCCGGAATCCTGGACATCCATCGCCTCGGACACTTGGTCGAGGGGGAAGCTGTGCGTGATCGCCGTGTCGAGGAGGTTGGTCGACTTGCGGATGGTCTCGATCATGCGCCAGCCGTCGGTCTGATGCTTCCAGTGCCAGACACCGTGGATGTCGAGGCCCTGCGGCACGATCGGGGGCAACGCGATGTCCAGCCCCCATGCGACGACGCTCAGACCGGCCCGGCGGGCGGACACCGAGGCGAGGAGTGCGGGGTTGGAGCGGACGCCGCTGGTCTCGATGGAAGCTGTGACGCCCCAGCCGCCTGTCGCGTCGAGGATCTGCTCGACGACGCCCTCCGCTGTTGGGTCGAAGACCGTCGCTCCGAGGGTGCGGGCGAGCTCGGCGCGCCAGGGGTTCACCTCCAGGGCGAGGACGTCCGCGTTGCGGGTCACCCCGTTGATGATCGCGCCGAGCCCGACCGGTCCGCAGCCGGCGACGAGCAGGGTGTCCGAAGCGGAGACGTTCATCCGCTGGCTGGCGTTGAAGCTCGGGCCGAGGAGACAGCACGCCGCCGAGGCGTGGATCAGCGAGACATCGTCGGGGACGGGGACGAGCAGCCAGTCGGGTTTCAGCACATACTCGGCATAGGTGGCAGTGCCGTATGTTTGCGCCGATTCAGTCAGCACGTCGCGCTGGAACGGGCAGTGGATGTGCTCCCCGGCGATGCAGTAACGGCAGGTGCCGCACGCGTTGCCCGGCATCACCACGACGCGGTCGCCCACCTCCACCCGGGTCGAGGACCCCGCGTCGACGACGATGCCCGCGGCCTCGTGGCCGAGCGAGTCGGAGACGTCGCCGGATTGCCGGGACTTGAACTCCGTGCACATCGGGGCGACGAGGATCTGGACTACGACGAGGTCGTCCAAACCGTGGGGCTGTGGGCGGTCAACGATCTCGACAGCGCCCGGTCCGGTGATGGCTGCTGCTCTCATGCGTGCTCCCTGATGCTCTGCTGGCGGCTGAGGAACGTGTCGCGGATCGCGCGGAGCTCGCTCGCCCCGCGGAGCGCGTCGAACTCCGTCTTCGGCCAGAAACAATAGTCGGCCGTCCACCACTCCAAGCCTGCGGCGACGGGGCCGAGCCCGTCCAGCACCTCCTGGAAGTCCAGCTCGCCCTGCCCGAACGGGAGGTGCACGCTGGTGTCCTCGTCATGAAGGCTGCCGTCGCTGTCGATCAGGTGCAGGTGACGCACCCAGGGGGCCACCCGCGAGGCGAACTCCGCAGCCCCGCCGCTCAGCAGCTCGGGATCCTGCCCCTGCCGGCGACCATAGCGGCCAAGGGTGTGGGCGTGCGAGGTGTCGAACAGAAGCCCGAAGTTCGCGTGATCGACCTCCTCGACGACCCGGACGATGTCGCTCGGGCGGTTGATCCAGAAGCCCGGCTCAAACTCCCAGACGAGCCGGGCCCCAACGTCCGCCAGACACTGCGCGGAGGCGCGCCAGGTCTTCGCGAGTCGTGCCAGCGCCTCCTCCGGATCGGCCGTTGCCGGTCCGGTCGGCGGGGTGATCGTGTCGACGCGCACGGTACGGATCTCTGCGGCGCCGACGAAGTCGGCGATCCGCGCGATCCGAGCGAGGTAGACCTCCTCCGGCACCTCGGCGGGCGGTGTGGACCGCAAATCGGGGGCGAAGCCGGAGATGCCGAGGCCCTTGTCGGCGAGCTGGACGCGAAGCCGCTTGGCGTCGGCCTCCGCGTAGTCCTCCTCGTGCGGGTGAGGTCGGAATCCGTTGATCTCGACTCCGTCGTAACCGGCCTCCGCGGCGAAATCAGCGAACCGGTCAAAGCTCCACGGGTGCGACTCGTAGGGGCCGAAGCTGAATGCCCAACTGCCGATCGAGACCAGTGGGGGCGGCGCCGACGCGGAATGCGTTGTCGGCTCCTTCACTGCGCGGGCGTCATCGTCCATGTCTCACGAGTCCTTCCTCATTGCCTCCTTCGACGATAGGAAGAACCGTCTCCGAGTGTGTTGGAAATTCCGATTCGTTTCTTGTAAATTCCGGCCGACTCGACAGTAGAACCGTTGTGCTGCGATCGACCTCGGGGTGATGCTTGTCCTGACATGAGCGGACGGCTCACCCAGTGATCGCAACGCACGAGGAGGTGCAATGGAAACCCACGCAACGTTCACAACCTCACCGGACGGCAGTGCGCTTCCGTTGAGCGGTTTGGAACAAACCGGCAGGGCGCTGATCAGCGCCTTCGACCACGTGCCCGATCTGTTCATCTTCGTGAAGAACGCTGACCGGATCTTCGTCGACTGCTCGGAGCCGTTCGTGTCGCTGATGGGCTGCCGCAGCAAGGCGCAGATCATCGGCAAACGCGACGAGGATTTCTCCCCGGAGTACCTGGTCGAGCACTACCGCAACTACGACAAGGCGGTCCTGGAGACCGGCGAGCCGCTGATCGACCTGGTTGAGCTCGTCCGCAACCGGGACGGCTCCTACGACTGGTTCGTCAGCACGAAGACCGCCATCCGCAATCCGGAGGGCGCGATCACCGGACTTCTCGGCGTCACCCGCAGCCTCACCATCAAGGAGGCCGCTTCCGACAGCCTGCGCACGCTCACGCCGGCGATCGAGCTGATAACCCGCGACTACGCACGAGCGCTCACGGTCGGCGACCTGGCCGGGAGTGTGCTCATGTCGCCTAGCAACTTCAGTCGCCTGTTCAAGCAGCACTTCGGCGTCACCCCGCACAAGTACTTGCTCCGGGTCCGGCTGATGGCCGCGTGCGACCTTCTGGCCACGACAAACCAGTCGATCGGCGAGATCAGCGTCCGCACCGGCTTCTACGACACCAGCCACCTCACGCACGAACTCCGCCGCAACCGCGGGATGACCCCGACCGACTACCGGTCGGAGTACCAGACATCCCACTCGTACCGCCAGCGGCACCACGCGTCCGACGCCCCTGTCGCCGACGCGTTCGAACTTCAGCCTGATCCCATCGGCTGACCGGGGGAACCCCCACCCGACTGGTCACCTGACCGGTCCCCCACCAAGAGGAGAGACGATGAAGTCAACACAACGGCGCGAGGGTCGCCGTATCCGACGTCGCCTGGCGACACTGCTGGCAGGAGCCGCAGTCGTCGGGCTCGCCCTCGCCGGCTGCTCGAGTTCCGGCTCTAGCGGTTCCGGAAGCATCAGCATCATGAACCGCTGGTCCGACCCCGTCGGAAAGGTGGCCGCACAGCACCTGTTCGACGGCTTCACAAAGGCCACCGGCATCAAGGTGCAGAACCAGGTCCAGCCGAACAGCGGGTCGACCTACCAGCCGGCAGTGCGCACCGCGCTATCGTCCAGCAACCCGCCGTCGCTCGCCAGCGACATCTCCGGGCCCGAGGTCTACAACTTCGCCAAGTCAGGCGTCATCCAGGACATCAGTTCCTTCTACAACAGCACCATCAAGTCCCGAGCTCTCGGCGGCGCCGTCACCGGGAACACCTACGAAGGCAAGGTCTACGGCATCAGCACCGGCTACAACGTCGGCAACCTGATCTGGTTCAACCCGGGCTACCTGAAGAAGTACGGCATTGAGGCGTCCTCGATCCACACCTTTGAGGACATGCTCGCCGCGATGAAGAAAATCAAGTCGGCCGGCGGCAACGCTGCGGTGATCGGGGCGAAGGACCAGTGGCCCGGCGGTCACTACCTGAACGACCTGGTCCAGCGTGCGCTTGGTTCGAAGGCTACCCAGCAGCTCTACGACCGCAGTGTCAGCGCCGGCCAGCCGGACACCCCCAAGTGGACCGACCCGGAGGTCGTGAACGCGCTGCAGTCCTACGTCGACATGAAGCCGTACTTCCAGGACGGCTTCCTCGGCGAGGCTCAGGCGACCGCGGACGCGCTCTTCCTGAAGGGTGACGTCGGGTTCTACGAGATGGGCTCGTGGTTCCTCAACACCATCCAGGCATCGCAGCCGTCGTTCACGCCAGGTGTCATGCTGTTCCCGCCATTCAAAGACGGCAAGGGCAACGGCACCGACATCACGATCGCCAACTCGGTGCTCATGGTGAGCAAGAAGGCCGACACAGCCTCGACGGAGAAGTTCCTCGAGTACCTCAGCCGGCCGGAGGTGGCCAGCCAGTACCAGAAGGAATCGCTCTCGTTCATGCCGTACAAGACGAACAGCAGCGCGCTTGACGTCGACAAGTCCATCAAGACGCAGTGGAACACCATCTCCGGCTTCGTCAAGGACACCGGCTCGGACGGTTCCGCCCTCTACAACGACCAGGGCATCGACGTGAACATCTACACGAAGTACATCTGGCAGGGCAGCGTGGGCCTGATGTCGGGCGACATCACCCCCCAGCAGCTCGCGCAGCAGCTGGAGTCGGCCACCGAAGCCGCCCAGAAGGCGAACGGCTAAGAACCTCATGGCAACAGCAGTGATCTCGACTGCGAAGCTCCGCGTCCGGCGCGTGTCACGCGCCGGCGCGGAGCCGTCGTGGAAGGCGTACGCGCTCATCGCACCTGCCGGCATCCTCTACGCGGTGTTCCAGCTCGTGCCTATCGTCGGGGCGGTGGTGCTCAGCTTCACCTCCTGGAACGGCATCAACCTGGCCGACATCAAGTTCGTCGGAGTCGCCAACTATCAAAGACTGTTCACGGACGGCCTGTTCTGGAGCAGCTTCGGGCACAACGTGTTCGTCGCTGTCATGGTGTTCTTCTTCATGTCCGCGGGGAGTTTCGTCCTCGCCGCCATCATCCACGCGGGTATCCGCGGCGGCGCGTTCTTCCGGATCGTCTTCTTCGCGCCGGTCGTTATCTCAACCGTCGCGATGGCAATGCTGGCGATCTTCTTCTTCAGCCCGTCGCAGGGACTGATCAACGAGGGGCTTCGCGCAATCGGGCTCGGTGCGTGGGCGCAACCGTGGCTCGGAGATGCGAAGTGGGCGCTGCCGTCGGTGACCGCAACGTACATCCTTCAGAACTTCGGCTTCTCCGTCGTCCTCTTCCTCAGCGCTCTGACGCAAGTTAATGACGAGATCTGTGAGGCGGCGGAGGTGGACGGGGCGTCGCAGGGTCGCATCCTGTGGCAGATCGTGCTGCCGACGATCAAGCCGGTCGCGTCGGTCGTCGTATTGCTCGGATTCATCAACTCGTTCCGGCTCTTCGACACCGTCTACGTCATGACCGCCGGCGGGCCGTTCCACGCGTCGGACACGCTGGTGACGTACCTCTATAGCGTCTCCTTCGGCGGCAACGACGTCGGCTACGGCAACGCGATCGGCGTCGCTCTGTTCGTCATCCTCTGCATCATCGCAGTCATCCAGCTCCGGATCACCCGCGGCGAGAAAGCCCCCCGTTAGGAACGCCATGAAATTCGCACGCTTCTCACTTCCGGCGAAAGTCGGCTCCTACGTCTGGCTGTGCGCACTCGCGATCGTCGTGCTGTTCCCGCTGCTCTGGGTCACGACGAGCGCGTTCAAGAAGTCCTCCGACATCATCGGCAACCCGTTCTCGCTGCCGACCTCGCTGAACTTCGACAACATCGTCAACGCGTGGAACCAGGGCGCGTTTGGGACGCTGTACATCAACAGCGCCCTGATCACGATCGTTTCGGTCACCGGCATCCTCATCATCGAGGGCCTCGCGGCGTACGCGTTCGCCCGAATGAAATTCGCTGGCATGGCGATCCTCTTCGCGATCTTCGTCGCCGGTCAGCTCATCCCAGCCCAGACGATCGTCCTCCCCTCAGCGTTGCAGATGTCGGCGTTCGGTCTCAGCGACACCCTGGTCGCGCTGATCCTGCAGTACTTGAGCTGGGCACCGTTCGCGATCCTGTTCTTGCGCGCCGCGTTCATGGCGGTGCCGGTCGAGCTCGAGGAGGCCGCCCGCATCGACGGGGCGGGGCTCTTCACCACGATTTGGCGGGTCGTCCTTCCGATGACGCGCTCCGCGTTCGCGACTGTCGGCACGGTCTACGCGCTGTGGATCTGGAACGACTTCCTCTTCCCCCTCGTGTACGAGCGCTCGGCGGAGAACTTCACCGTCCCGCTCGGGCTCGCCCAGTTCCAGGGCACGTTCACCACGTTCTGGGGTTACCTCGTCGGCGCCATCTTCGTCTCGGTGTGGCCTCCGCTGCTGGTGTACGTCGGGCTCAGCCGCCAGATCCAGGACCGGCTCTCGTTCGCGGGATCGAAGGGCTGAACGGAAGTCACCGCAGCTCGCCGCTCCACTCGTGGACCCGGGCGCCCTCTCCGGCGTCCGGGATCGCGAAAAGCGCTCCGGCACTCCGCTCCGCGGCCGCGCCGAGTGCGTGACGGGAAGTGGTGATGACGAGGCCGCCCGCCAACTCCCCCGCTCCAACAAACGCGACGGCTGTCGGCTGCGCGACGGGGATGGACACGACCACCTCCTCCCGGCCGTCCGGACCGTATCTCCGCACGCTTGCGCCACCGAAAAACGCCACCCAGACGCCGCCGTCGGCGGCGACCGACAGACCGTCCGGGATACCGGGAGCGTGCGACACGTCGACCCAGGGACGCCTCCCTGTCAGACCGTTGATCGGATCCCAGTCGAAACGGTCGATGCGGCGCAAGGTGCTGTCGATGTAGAGTGCGCCGCCGTCGGAAGTAAAACCGAGGCCGTTTGAGATGGTGGCCGCACACACACGTCGTGTGTCGCCCCGCTCGACAGCGGCGAGGAACCCGCGGTCTTCCGTCGCATCATCGGCCATCGTGCCGAGCAAGAGGCTGCCGTCCGGTGCGCAGGCGCCATCGTTGCTGCGCACGTCGGCGTCCGACCAGAGCTCCGGCCCTACGTCGAGATTCGCATCGAGGTCGTCCCCGCTCGTCGCCGACAGTCGGGACCGGCCGGCGACCATCCAGCCTCCACCCGAGCGAGGCCGGCTAAACGCAGCAACGCTGCCGGTATGTCTGCGCCGCACGGACCCGTCCGGCTGCAGTTCGAGGACGTCACCTGCAAGCATGTCCACCCACCGCAGTCCCGCCCAGCGTTCCGACCAGGCAGGACCCTCGCCGTGTTCGCACAGCGGGCCGGTGAGCTGCTCGGCTCTCACGACGCCGTGTGGTTCCGGATTAGGTCGGTCATGGTCCGATGCCACTCGACATCGGCCCAGAGCTCCGGGAAGTGCGGCTCTGCGAAATTGGATGTACACACACCTTCCCACCCGAGTGCGAGCGCTTTCGGGACGGCATATTCGGCGACGGATTTCACATAGTCCCAGGCGTGGTGCCCCAAAGGTGAGGTGAAATCGTCGAGCAAGATGTGCGACCAACCCTCGGTAGTCCAGAGGGAACGGTTTTGGGCTCGAGCGACAGCGGCCCAGCGCGCCATCTCTTCCCCGAGCCGGCGGTGCCATCGCTCCGGGTGAGGCCAGTAGACGTCGTCAAGGCTGTCGACCTGCTTTTGCCACGCCCCGGGGAACCCGTACTCGTCGAGCGAGAAGTTTGTGGCAGCAGCGAACTCGGCCACGTTGCTGGAGAGCCAGATGTGGGTCTCGATGAGATCCAGGTCGCGGTAGTCGAGGTCGTAGACCGATTCGGAGACCGGAGCGACCGACACCGTGAACCGCAACTGCGGCCAGCGCGCCCGGAGGCCATTGACCGCGGCGAAGTAGGCGCGGATACGCTCGCGCTGTTCCGCGCTCCAGACCCAGCCCCCCTCGACGGCCTGACCGGGGATGCTCGGCTGCGTGTCCTGCGGGCGGCCGAAGATCGCTTCGTGCGCGGCCGGAAGCCAGTCGTCGAGGGGAAACTCGTTGCACAGGTCGACGTACTCGATAGCGTCGAGAAGGCCGCGGGCCTCCAGCGATTCGAGTGTCTCCTCCCAGACGCGCGCGAGGTCGGCCGGGGTCTCGATTCCGAGGCGCCGGTGCTCGTCGTCGCCGTTGAACCAGCTGGAGAGGGCGACGGTGATCCCGCGATCACGGCAGCCATCGATGAACGCGGCCAGCGCGCCGGCCGGGTCCACCACGGTCACGTTGCCGCCGTGCGGCCCCCACATGAAATGGTCTGGCTGAGGGTGCACGGCGAACGTGCCGCTCGTGTGTCCATCCCTGTCGGCGGCGATGAGGTGTGGGAACGCGTCAATTCGGACGCAGTCGTAGCCGCGTTCGGCGAGCTCGTCGAGCACCCGCTCTGTGTCGGCGTACTCGCGCTGCTCTCCTTGCCGCCGCAGCAGCCAGGAGAACTCCCACATGGTGACGGCCCGTGCCATCTCATACCTACTTCCGTTATGTTCCTTAGACGTCTCGTACGCTGCCGTCGGCGGCGTACGCCTCACTCGGGACCACAATGGGTCTCGGCGGCTGGTCGAGAATGGCCTCCACGTCGAGGTCGATACCCAGTCCGGGTCGATCCGGCACAAGGAGACGATGGCCGTCGAGCGTCCACGGCTCAGCGACGACCTCCGATGCTCGTGGGCCATCGATGCAGAGTTCAAGGATGTCGAAATTCGGGATCGCCATCCCGACGTGCGCGGCCGCGGCCGTCGAGACTGGACCGGCTGGGTTGTGTGGAGCTACGACGGCGCGGTAGACCTCGGCGAGGGAGGCGATCTTGACCACCTCGGTGATCCCGCCCGCGTGGCAGAGGTCGGGCTGCACGACATCGACGAGCTGACGCTCGAGGACGGGCCGGAACTCCCAGCGCGAGAACAAGCGCTCCCCGAGAGCGATCGAGATTCCGTGCCGACGCGCGGCCTCGGCCACGGGTGCTACCAGCTCGGGCGCCTCCGGCGCAATCGGTTCCTCTATCCAGCGCGGACGTGAGGCAGCCGCCGTCTCGATCAACCGGATCGCCTCGTCGGGGCGCGCGCGGCCGTGGTTGTCGATGAGGATCTCGACGTCGTCGCCGACGGCCTCGCGCAAGGTCCGCAGGCGATGCTCGGCCCTGCGAAGGCGTTCGCGCTCGGGTGCCGGGCTGTCGGCGACCCACGCACCGGTCTTGAGCGTGCGGGTGCCGGCGGCGACCAGGGCGCGTGCCTCTTCGGCCAGCCGATCCGGGTCGTAGATACCGACGTGGCGGTACGTCTCGATCCACTCTCGCGACGGGCCGCCCAGCAGGGCGTACACCGGGACCCCGTGGAAGCGACCCCGGATGTCCCAGAGCGCCTGGTCGATGGCGGCGAGCGCGCTGGAGAGCACGACCCCTCCCCGCCAGAATCCGTGGCGGTTGGCGCGTTGCCAGAGCGGCTCGGTGGCGAGGGCGTTGGAACCGAGAAGCCGGTTCCCCAGCTCGTGGACGGCGGCCTCGACTGTGGACTCCCACAGCTCGGTGGACGCCTCGCCCCAGCCGTGCAGGCCGTCGGTGGTGGTGACCCGGACGAACAGCCAGTTGCGCACGCCACCGAAGGTGGCGAACGTGTCGACGGCGGAGATGCGGGTCGTGGGCTCAGGCACAGTCGACCAGGACTTTCAGCACAGCCGGGTCTCGGTTGTCGAGGAGCTCGATCGCGTCGAGCACGTCATCGAGCGGGACGCGGTGGCTGACGAGGTCGGCCACCCGCAGGCGGCCGGACGCGATGAGGTCGAGCGCGACGGAGCTGTCGTCGTCCCAGAGATGGGCGGCGGACCCGACGAGGTGCTTCTCGCCGAGCACCAGGTCGATGCGGTCGAGTGCCACCGGCTTGGGGGCGATACCCAACGCGACGGTGATGCCGCCGCGCCGAGTGAGCCGGACGGCGAGCGGGAGGGCGGAGGCTGCGCCGCTTGCTTCGACGGCGACGTCCACGGTGCCGTAGACGCCATCCACCTCGTCGGGACGGAGCGCGGCGGCGCCGTGCCGGCGTGCGAGGTCGAGGCGCTCGGCGACCGGGTCGACGACGATCACGTGGGCGGCCCCTACGGCGGCGGCGACCCGGGCGACCAGCTGTCCGATCGTTCCCCCGCCGACCACGGCGACGCTAGCGCCGGCGACCGACCCGGCCTTGGCCAGGGCGCGCACAGCGACGGAGGCCGGTTCGACCAGGGCCGCTTCGGCCGCGGTGACGCCGTCGGGCACGACCAGACAGGTGCGGGCGCGCGCGGCCATGAATGTGGCGAGGCCGCCGTCCTCAGTCTGACCGCGCACCGCCAGCTCGACGCACAGCCCCTCCTGGTGACGGAGGCACCACCAGCATTCACCGCAACCGATCACGACGTCCGGGACGACGAGCGCGCCGATCGGCGGCCCGCTGCCGTCGGCTGCTGCCACGGCGACCCGGCCGACCACCTCGTGGCCGAGCGTGATCGGCGCGCGGGAGCCTCGCCGCGGGTGCGGACGGTCGACCGGGATGGTGATCGGTCCCTCCCGGTACTCTTCGAGGTCGGTGCCGCAGATCCCGCACCACTCGACCCTCAGGATGAGCTCGTCCGGCGCGGGCACCGGATCGGGCACCTCCTCCACGCGTACGTCGCCGCGCGCGTGCCAGCGTGCCGCCTTCACGAACCGCACCCCGTCGGCGCGAGCGGTTCCGGAAGGACGAGTGCGCCGTCAACACGACGAGGGAGGTCGACCGGGCCGTCGCGGAGCTCGCGGGGCAGCACGGACTCTGGCGCGTCCTGCCACGCGAACGGTCGCAGGAAGCGGCGCATCGCCGTGACCCCGACGGACGTGTGCTGGGTGTTCGTGGCCGGCCACGGACCTCCGTGGTGCTGCGCCCACGAAACGCGCACGCCGGTCGGGTAGCCGTCGAAGACGAGTCGTCCCGCCTTCGGTGTCAGCGCGCCGATCAGCGCGTCGAGGCGATCCTCCGGTTCGCTGTGAATCGTCGCCGTCAGCGAGGCAGGGATCCGCCCGATCGCTGCGGCGATCTCGTTCTCGTCGCGATAGCGCACCGCGACGACGAGCGGCCCGAAGCACTCCTCGGCGTGCTCCGGCCCGAATCGTGCGGCGTCGATCTCCAGCACCTGTGGTTCGACCCGGTAGCCGGGGCCGGTGTCGCCGTCCCCGGCGGCGATGACGGGTGCGGACTCGGCGAGCCGGGCGCTGATCTCCCGGTACGCGTCGGCGATGCGCGCGTTCAGGAGAACCGCAGGCGCGGTCCGAATAGTCGCCTTGACCAGTTCGGCGACCAGCGCGTCGCCGGCCTCGCCGGCGGGGATGAAGGCGAGGCCAGGCTTGGTGCACAGCTGACCGCCCGACCCAGTCACCGAGCTGTGCAGCCCGCGCGCGATGCCGGCGCCGCGTCGGCTCGCCGCAGCCGGGGTGACTATGAGCGGGTTGACGCTACTGAGCTCGCCGTAGAACGGGATGGGGGTGCTTCGTTCGGCGATGGCGCGCTGAAGGGCCTCGGCGGCCCCGAGCGACCCAGTGAAGCCGACCGCCGCCACCTCGGGTGCACGGACCAGAGCGTTCCCGGCTTCCCGGCCGTACACGATCCCGACGGTTCCCTCGGGGAAGCCCGCAATCAGGACCGCGGCGCGCAACACGCCGTACGAGAGGGCGGAGGTTTCGGGGTGCGAGCTGTGCGCTTTGAGTACGACAGAGTTGCCCGCGGCGAGCGCCGAGGCGGTGTCGCCGCCGAGGACGCTGAACGCGAAGGGGAAGTTACTGGAGCCGAACACTGCGACCGGACCGAGCGGGATCAACATGCGCCGCACGTCGGGGGCCGGGCCGAGAGCCGTGGGACCGGCGTGGTCGACAGCGGCTTCGAGGTGGCTTCCCTCGCGGACGGCCTCGGCGAAGAGGCGGAACTGGAAGACGCCGCGTCGGAGCTCACCGGCGAGGCGTTCGGTGGTCAGCCCGGTCTCGCGGGCGGCGACGGTGACGAGGTCATCGGCGTTGGCTTCCGCTGAGTGCGCGATCGTCTCCAGCAGCTCGGCTAGTCGTCTCCTATCGAATCGGGCGAGCTCGCCTGCGGCGCGTGCCGCTGCTGCGACGATCGCCTCGACCTCCTCGGTTGTGGTCGCGTCGATACCGATCGCCTCCGAGGCGCCCGTGCGCGGGTCGTGGGTGAGGATCATCGCTGTCGTCCTCCTGTGCTCGTCGATGCTTCCGGCAGGGTCAACCCGCGGGAGGCGAGGTTTTGGAACAGCGCCGAGAGGCCGAACGTCCAGGGCGGGCAGTCCTCGCTGTACTGAACGCGATTCGTGAGTGTGCCCAACGCCGGGGAGGAGATCCGCACCACGTCACCCGGTTCGTGCGCGAAGCCGAGTCCGGGGTGGCGCCGATCGGCTGTCGGCGCGAAAAGCGTCCCGAGCATGAGCACGGCGCCGTCGGGGTACTGGTGGTGGTCTCCTATGAGCTGACCCACGAGGTCGAGCGGGTCCCTACTGATCTGGCCCATATCGGACCAGCCTTCGAGTTCGAACCCATCATGACCGGTCACATCGAGCCGGACGCGTGCCGTTCGTACGTCGTCGATCCCGAATCCGTCGTCGAACAGGCGCACGAACGGGCCGAGCGAACAGGAGGCGTTGTTGTCCTTGGCGCGGGGAAGAAGGAGAGCTGACCGCCCTTCGACATCCCGGAGGTTGACGTCGTTGCCGAGCAGCGCACCGGCGACAGCGCCGAGCGAGTCGACCACGAGCGCGACCTCGGGCTCAGGGTTGTTCCACTCCGACGTGCGGAGTACCCCGACGTCGGCCCCATAGCCGACCGCCGACAGGGTGGGTGCCTTGGTGAAGATCTCCGCGTCGGGGCCGATGCCGACCTCGAGGTACTGACTCCACCAGCCCTCCGCAATCAGGTACTCCTTCGCCGCGAGCGCAGCGGGCGAGCCTGGTCGCAGTCCAGCGAGGTCCTGCCCAATGCGGTCGCTGAGCTGCTCCCGGATCGCGGCCGCCGCGGCGAGGTCACCGCGGGCACGCTCCTCGATGACCCGCTCGATCATCGACACGGCGAATGTCACCCCTGCGGCTTTGAGCACCTGGAGGTCGACGGGGGCGAGCAGCGACGGCCGGGAGGAGTGGACGGCGCCGGCCCCGGAGTTGCCGGCGACCTCGTCGACGGAGCCGATGACCGTTCCCGAGGCGCTCCGGAGCGCATCGGCGGCACGGCCTGTCTCGATCACGCTGCTCACGGTCGGGAATGTTGCTGTCACGTCGTGCAGTTCGCCGTCGCGGACGGCGACGACCACGGGGCCGATTTCGGGAACCCAGGCGCGCCCAATGAGTGTGGCGCGTTCGTGGTCGGCGGGGAGGATGCCGAGGGTCATCGGACGGGCTCCCTCGCGGCGTCGAAGTCGATCCCGGCCTCTGCACGGATCGCGTCCATCAGCTCGAGGAAGGCGATGGTGTCGGCGAGTGGTCGGATTGCCGACTCGGTGCGGCCGTCCGCGATGTCGCGGGCGACGGCGGCGGCCTCGAAGTGCAGGCCGGCGTGGCCGATGCGCGGCTCGTCGAAGACGGCGCGGGCTTGTCCGTCCCTGGTGCGCAGGAGCACGGTGCCCGGGTGGTAGAACGGGCCGGGGAGCTCGATCGAGCCCTCGGTTCCGATCAGCGCCGCGGTGGTCGCACTTCCAGCGATCAGCGAGGTGTGCAGGACCGCGATCCGTCCGCTTTCGTCCTGGACGAGCGCGCCGGTCTGGGCGTTGACCCCGGAACGGTTCGTCTCACCCACCGCGCGCACGGTGGCGGGACGGCCGGTCCAGCGGGCGGCCAGGGCGATCGGGTAGGTGCCGAGGTCGAGCAGGCTTCCGCCCGCGAGCGCCGGGCTCATCGCCCGGTGGTCGTCGGGCAGGTACTCGCCGTACTCGGCCAGTACAGTTCGGAGGTCGCCGATCTCTCCGCGCTCGACGAGGCGACGCACGACGTCGAACCGTGGGAGGAAGAAGGTCCAGAGCGCTTCCGCACAGTAGACGCCCGCCGCGCGGGCTCGCGACGCTACCTCCCTCGCCTGGGCCGCGTCGAGTGCGAGCGGCTTCTCGACGAGCACGTGTTTGCCCGCGTCGATGGCGGCGATTGCCAGTTCGGCGTGCGATGGGTGCGGGGTGGCGACGTACACCACGTCGACGGCAGGGTCGGCCAGGAGGGCCGCGACGTCCGGATGCGCCGTTGGCACTCCGTGGGTCCCGGCGAATGCTTCCGCACTCCCCGGGCGTCGCGCCGCGACGGCCACGACCCGCTGGCGCGTGTGGGCGTGGAGCGCGTCGACGAAGCGCTCGGCGATCCACCCGGTGCCGACGACACCCCAGCCGAGCGCGGGAGCGTCCCGGGAGTCCGGCACCGCGGAAGCCAGGACCGGGAGGCCGTTCACCGAGGCACCTCCACGGTCCTGCGCTCGTGCATCGAGTCGATGACCGCCTGGGCGAGCACGGTCGCCGCGCGGCCGGCGCGGGCGTCGGCGAGCGGGCTCGGCCGCTCGTCGCGAAGCGAGTCCACCCACGCCTGCACCTCGATGCGATATGCCTCGGCGAACCGGCGGCGCCAGTCCGCGCCGTAGCTCTCGGCGCGGTGCAGCTCGCCGGTGATCGTCACCCGGCCGTCGTCGGTAGTGTGAATTGCTGCGGTCCCCGTAGTGCCGACGGCCTCGCAGCGGATGTCATAGCCGTAGCGGGCGTTGAGGTAGGTCTCCACCACGGCGAGCGCCCCGCTCTCGGTGCGCAACGTGACGACCTGCGGGTCGACCAGCCCCTCTACTGCCGAGACGGGGGCGTCCCACCGCGCTTCGACGACGGGAGAGTCGAGCAACCACGGGACGATGTCCAGCTCGTGGATGGTGGAGCCTGTGATCGCGCCCTCGCTGGTCGTTCCCGGTCCGCTTGTCACGCCGCGGCTCTCGCAGTTGAGCAGAACCGTGCGCCCGATCGACTCCTCCACGATCGCATGCTTGAGTGACACGTATGCGGGGTCGAATCGCCGCATGAATCCGACGGAGACCAATCCTCGGCCGAGGCGCTCTCTCGCCCGGTCGTCGGCGTCGACGATGGCGTCGCAGGAGCCCACGTCGGGCGCGAGCGGCTTCTCGCAGAGCACGGGCTTGCCCGCCGCGATCGCAGCGAGGGTGAACTCGGCATGGCTGGCATCGGCGGAGGCGACGACGATCGCGTCGACGTCCTCTGCTGCGATCAGCTCGAACGGGGACTCCGCCACCCGCGCGTTCCTCAGTCTTCCCGCGACGTCGGCCGCGCGCTCGACATCGAGGTCGGCCACGGCGGTCACCGTCGCGCCGGAGACACGCCCGTCGGCGATCGCAGCGTGGTCGGAGCCCATGATCCCGGCGCCGATGACGCCGACCCGGACCGTCATCGGACCGGCCCCGCGACGCGCTCCGCGACCGCCACGCGAGCCCCGGACTCGGAGCTGGCGGCGATGGCGTCGAGGACTTCGGCCGCCGAGACGGCGTCGGAGAGGTCGGCGCCGTCGGCGTTTTCGACCCCCGCGACCGCCTGCACGAAGCCCTCGGCCTCGATCACCTTGAGGTCGTCGTAGCTGAGACTGAGCGCCGAGCCCGGTTGGAATGCCGCTGAGACTCCATCGCCTGGCCCGGTGAAGACGGTCGCCATCGGCAGGTCCTGCGCCTGCTCTCCAGCTGCCTGCAGCAGCTCCCCCATTCGCCGGAAGTCCCACTCAAGCGCCCCGCGGGTGCCGTGGATGCGGAATCCATAGTCGTTCTGGTGGCCGACCGCGACGCGGCTGGCCTCGAGGGTGACCTTGGCTCCGGATACCAGGGTGAGCACCGACGCTGACCAGTCCTCGTTCTCCACGGGGATCAGATCGCCCGTCTCTACGCGGACGTGACCGGTGGTCGCGGCCGACGGGCGACGCCGTTCGCCGATGAAGATCGCGCCGGACGCGGTCACGTCGACGACCTCTCCGAGGAGGTAGCGGATGAGGTCCACCGCGTGAGCGGCCAGGTCGCCGACGACGCCGTGTCCGGCCCGCTCCAGCTCATAGCGCCAGGTGAACGCGCCGGCGGGGTCGGCGGCGTAGTCGCCCAGCAACCGGAAAGAGGCGTGCGTCGGCGTGCCGATAGCGCCTTCTTCGATGAGTCGCTTGGCGCGTCGCACCGCTGGAGCGTTGCGGTAATTGAAACCGACCCGGGCGGTTACTCCCGCCGTGGCAGCGGCAGCTTCGACCGCTCGTGCGTCGGCGGCGTTGACCCCGACCGGCTTCTCGATCCAGATGTGCTTGCCAGCGCTCGCGAACGCCTCGCCGATCTCGCGGTGCAGGAAGTTCGGGGCAGTGATGCTGACGGCTTCGATGTCCGGGGCGTCTACGAGTGTTCGCCAGTCAGTCGTCGAGCGCTCGAATCCGAAGAGCGCCGCAGCCTCGGCCGCGCGGCCCGGGACCTCGTCTGCGACGGCGGTGAGCCTCGGCCGGAGCGCCAGCCCGGGGAAGTGCTCCACGGCTCGGCGATAGGCGAGCGTGTGCACGCGGCCCATCCAGCCGAAGCCGACGACGGCGACCCGAAGCTCGCCCGGGGTTGAGCGTTCGTTCTGCACTCGTCCTCCACCTCATCGTGTGTTCCCGGTCTCGAATTGGACCGGTCCAATACTGACAGCATGCCGCACCGGAAGCCGCGCTGTCAACGTTGTCGACCGGGCTAGAGTTGCCGCATGGACTCCCCTCGCGCCGAGCCGACCATCAGGACGGTTGCTGCGCGCGCGGGCGTCTCGAAGTCGCTGGTCTCGCTCGTACTGCAGGGCTCACCGAAGGTGAGCCCTGCACGACGAGCGGCAGTGGAAGCGGCTATGGCGGACCTGGGCTACCAACCCAGCCTGGTCGCCCAGAGCCTGAGCGCCCGACGCACCGGCGTCTTCGGCGTGGTGATGAACGACCTCCGCAACCCGTGGTTCGTCGACTGTCTCGAAGGGTTCGCCAGCGCAGCGGGGGAAGCCGGCTATCGGACCGTTCTTGCGGACGAGCGCCTGGACGATGCAGGCGGCGGACTTGTCGAAAGCATCCTCCGCCTCCACGTCGACGGTCTCGTGCTGATGGGCACGATGACCCCATCGCCGACCCTGCGCGACGCGGCTCGTCGTCGACCGACGGTGGTCGCCGCCAGCCGAGATTTCCCAGGTACCGGGCTGGATGTCGTGGCCAACGACGACGCCACGGGAACGCGGCTTGCACTCGATCACCTTTGGGGGCTCGGCCACCGACGGATTGCCCACATCGACGGAGGCCCTGGCGCGATCCCCGCCATCCGTCGGGACACCTTCCGGGCCTACCTCGTCGAGCGAGGGATCAATGATCCCGCCGTTGAAGCAGGCGGCACGACAGAGGGCGACGGCTACGCGGCGGGGCTCCGCCTCCTTGCGTCGGACTGTCCACCCACGGCCGTCTTCGCGTTCAACGATGTGGTCGCGACAGGCGTGCTCGCAGCCGCGCGCGAACGCGGGCAGGCGGTACCAGAAGACCTCTCGGTTGTCGGGTACGACAACACTTCGCTAGCGGCGATGCGCCTGGTCCAACTGACTTCGGTCGACAACGCCAGCACTGTCGTTGGGGCGGCGGCCGCTCAAGCGCTGATTACGCGGCTCGAGGACCCGGACACAGAAGGCGGGCTGACGCTCATCGAGCCGAATCTCGTGATCAGAGAGACCACAGCGCCACCGCGCTGATCCACCTGCCCCGGCCTCCGAGTGGCAACTCAGAACCAGGGGCGCAGCACGTCCCTGTTACGGCGGTGCTCCTGGACGATCGCGGCGAAGTCATAATGGTCCACTGCCAACACATCCTGTTCGATGACCACCCAGCCTGCGTAACCGGCTTTGACGAGGTCGTCGAGGAATGCCGTGGTATCGAGGTCTCCGTCGCCCAACGGCACAAATGTCCCGCCAGACCAGACCTCGACCATTCCGCCTCCCGCGCCGACGATCGTCCGGAGGCGGTCGCGGTTGACGTCCTTCAGGTGCACGTGGTTGATGCGCGACCCCCAACGGCCCCACGCCTCCGCTGGGTCTCCCCCGCCGATCAGGAGGTGCCCGGTGTCCAACGTCAGCCCGACATCCACACGCTCGAGCAGGAGGTCAATTTCGTCAGGGGTCTCAACGAACGTTCCCGCGTGGTGGTGGAACGTGGGTTCGAAGCCACGGCTGCGCACCCGACGTGCGGCGTCGTCGAGGTTGCGGCCGACGCGCTCCCAGCCTGCAGCGTCGAGGCCGTGATCAGTCGCAGATCCGGGGTGGGCGCGGCGGATGTCGTCGCCGGAGTCGGCCAGCGTCGGCCGGGGCGGTATTGCGCCCGAACCGGCAGCTGAGAACACGTCAAGCGCAGCCTCGAGCTCCGGGATGGCCGCGGAGTAGCGGGCGTCGTCGCTCAGCGGGAGATCGATCCAACCTCCCGCGAGATCGAGGCCGGAGGACTGCAGACGCGCACGCAGATCGTCCCCGTCTTCGTTGCCGCCGCCGTCGAGAAAGCCACGGGGACCGAGGTCAACGCCGTCGTAGCCTGTTTCGACAAGAGCCGCGAGGACGGCGGCGCCATCCGGGAGCGCGACAGGCGTGTCCTCGGGCGTCAGCTCAAAAACGCCGAAGCTAACGGGAGCGCCGGCGACGCCGACGGCGGGCGTACGTGGATTCATTCGATTGACCTCCCTGAGCAAATGTGCTTACATCATCACATACTCGGACGGCGGCCTATCGTGCGTCCGCGATCGGGTTACGAGCTTGCTGATTCGTTGACGCGGCAACCTGGATGGCCACAACGATTGCCGCGAAAACGCCCAGGAACGCCCACGCGTCGCCCGGTTCGATCCTGGCGAGCAGATCGCGAATCGTCTGCGACGCCAGAGCGTTCGGATTCCACCCGAGTCCGATGGGAAAGACACTCACGGTGAGGGCTGCGACCCAGACAAAGTCAGCGACAACCGCCGAGATGAACACCATCCAGCCGACACGCGACCACACCCCGTAAAGGCCGTACTCACGCGCAGTTCGCACTGGTGAATGCGTTTCGGAAACAGCCTCGCCCACCTGACGAGTCTGACGCGGCCAGTCATCTGTCTGCGTCGTCATACAACCACCGTGTCGGATACTGGAGCGAGACGCCACTCCCCCATTCGCGTCGGCCACATACGTCCTGGCCTACTTGGAAAGGGACGCTGGCGCTCGCCCTGAGATGACACGAAACTTCGGAGAGTCGGACCACGCTTGCGCCACGTTGGAGTACGTCAAGTCAAATGAGTTGAGATCAGGGACGCGATCCCAGAACCTGAGCACAGCCGATGCGCAGTCACCGGCGGTCAATTCACCTTCGCTCACCACCGCGAACGCGCCTTTCCGAACGTAACGTTCCCAATCGACCTCGTCCGCAGAACAAGCAAGCACGATTAGAAGGTTCGCAGCAAATGGTTCGTTGGCGGAGAAGTTCTCCGATACGGTCCACCAATCGCGGCGACCGTTCTCGTCGTAGCGGAGGCTCGAGAACGCCCATTCACCAGAACCGGACGGGCTGTCCGCGCTCGCCCGGCCGTGTGTGGAGAAGATCGCCGGCCCCTGCCGGCGTTGCATCGACATCCGGTAATGACCCCAGTGCTTGTACGTCTTCACCTCAAGGCCGATCCCGCGACGCAACGCACCCCGGATGGTCAGATCCAGAAGATACGGCTCCGCGAAATCAGCAGCCAACGAGTAGTACGCGTACACAGATGTCCCCCCAATTGAAGCCAGAGCACGCCAAGCCGCTTGACCAATGATCGCTATCGGCATTCGTCGCGGCAGCGTTAGCCCCGTTGGGTGAACCAATAGACGGAGAGCGCTGAATCGGACGGCGGAGGTTTACTGCCTACTCCATTCCTCCATCGCCGCCTTCTCCTCCGATGTGGGCTGGGGTGCTTCTGGAACGTTCCGCGGCCATACGCGACCGCCGGGACGCACCGGAGCGTCGGCTTTACCATGCCACCGCCGGACAGTTTGGAATCGGTACGTCGTCGATTTGTCCTCGACCAGGAACCGCTCCGAACGGACAGCCACTGGTGAATCCGGTAGGAACAGTTTCTCGGCGAGCCGGTCACCGTGACGTCCGAACGCATACCGGTAGGCGTTGGCAAGCACGACGCTGGCGAGGTCGACGCCTTCGCTGGTCGTCAACGTTGAACCCGGTTCCAGCGGTATCCGCAGATCCTTTCGGTACAGCAGGAGGACTGCTCGGGGGTTGAACGGAAACGCGAATATCGGAGCACCCCACACGCCGCTCCAGAACGCCGGCGCCCCCATGTACTCGTGCAGCTCAACAACCGGCTCATCGCAGGTAATGATCGCACGTTCCGTAAAGTACATCGCCATATGCCGAGTCAGGAGAAGCGGAGCGATGCTCGTAGCCAGATGCGCCATCGCTCTCAAGTCTTCTTCACGAGTGAGCGGCACTTCAACCGGATCTGCGAGGAACCGTGCAATGTCTGCGTCGAACTGCTTTGCGTCAGCAGGAACATACGCGCTGCCGGAAGCAGCCAACGCTTGGACGGCGTTCTCCGGGCCGTCGAAATCACGTAACGTCACCAGTTCCTGGACGAACATGTGTCTACGAAGGACTCGGTCGGTTCGGGAACGAACAAGTTGAACCGCGAGGAAAAGGGCAAGCCATTCGTGATCGTCGCTGTTCATCGACGCCAAACCCTCCCCCTCGATGCGGTCGAACGCCAAGGAGGCTCTCTCCTCCACCACGGAGAGCCACACCTCCCAGAAGACCGGCGAAACCCCGTCGACGGGTTCCTCGAAACGGTAGAAGTCCGTTTCGATCGCCGCGCGCTCCGGCGAAAGTTCGAAGGCCCGCCTCCCTTCCCACAGGTCGACCACCCGGACACGCCCCCTATCAGCCCAACGGTCCAAGTAGAACCGCGGCACAAGATGGTGGCGGCGGGGCTCCTGACCCGCCGCGGTCATCGCGTTAGCCCGCTGGGCCGCCTGCGCCCACAAGTTGGACGGCAACTCCGACGCCATACAACCGAGACTACTGACGTCGTGACCGATGCGCGTGCCGTGAGCACCGTCGCTGTTGGCTCACCGTTCAACCGCCGCGGATCCTCGAGCAAAACGCTCCGTCCGATAGTGAGTGCAATCATCCAAGAGATCACTACGAGCTGGCGTCGAGTGCCTCGCGACAAGTAGAGCCCAGCCGGTCATCGTCCACCGCCATAGGGACTGGTACCACCTGTTCCCTGTACGACTGGAGCCCGATGACCACCACCACCCCTGTCGACCGCGACGTCGCTGTGACCCTCGCCCGTGTCAGTAAGTCCAACGAGTACGCCGTCACGTTCGACCATAAGCTCGACAATTGCGAGCGGACCCTTTTTGGCGAGGACGGACTCAACACCGGACTTCACGCAGCCGAGTACGGCAGCGCCGTGCTTGTCGACGTGTACAAGACTGCCAACCAGCTCCGCCGCGCTGGTTGGCCGGTCCGCGTCACCACAGCGAACAAGCTCCTCTTGGAAGCGGACACCATCCACCTCGCCGTGTGTCGTAGGGCCGGCGGCTGCGACAGCCCAGCGCACTACAACGATGCCGCCAGCACCCTCCACGCTCTCTGGCACGAACGGGAGCAGCAGTTCGACCCGTACGCCACCCGAATCGGCACACGAAGCGTCACCACCAACGGTGACGTCGTGCGCGCCGCGCAGAACAGTCTGAGCATCAGGGTCATCGACAGCAACACCCGGACACCCGAAGGGACCCTCCACAACACACACCGCATCATCGTCAACGCCGCAGACGACGCGCTCGACATCCACGACGACATCGTCGAAGCTCACCTCGCCGACGCCTTCGGCAACCTCCGAGTCGACAGCGACGGTCGAATGTGGGGAGACGCAGCAGACCTCCACACTGCCCACGAAAATCTCAGCGTAGACGGCTGGGCGGTGCGGGTGACCGACAGGTAATCATCCTCGCCACGAACACAACACGAAGAAGCGCCCGGGACCACAGCCCCGGGCGCTTCCACTGTTTGATCAGACTCGAACGGTCCGACCGCAGTTGCCGCAGCGCATCAGGCCGTGCCTGGTTACGGTGACGCCGACGAACGTGTGCCGACAGTACGGGCAGGTGAGGGTGGGGATCGACGGTGCCATGCGCTTATCCCTTCGTCTGGCGCGGGTCGTGGGCCGGCGCGATCGTGTTCTTGTCGCGGATCTGCCCGTTGACACCGTGAACACTGATCTCGCCGCCGCCGTTGCGTGCCATCAGGTCCCGGGTCTGCCGGTACGCGTCCACCTGCGTGTCGGCGCGCACCGAAGCGCGAGACGAGTCGTCCCGCTTCCAAGCCCAGCCGTTCGCGTCCCTGTAAACGCTGTAGTTGTTTCCCAAGGTGTTCTCCATAGAACGGTTTGGGTCACCTGGACGCGCCGGGGAAGCATTTGCTCCACCGTGCCCGAGGAACTAGTCTCGGAAAACAATCCCGCCAGGATTTGCTCCGGACCAGGTTTCCCTGATGTCAAGCCAGCAGGCGCTGACTCGGCCTCATCTGGTTGGAGCTTCAAGCCCCGCCGCGTCGTAACCGCGGTGGGGCTTTCTGCATCCACCAGAGTGTTGGCAAACTCACTATATCTACGGGTGCCGACATTTCCATGCCCCCATATCTAGTGGGCGTGTCATCCACAGGTGTGGGAAAGTAATGCACATTTCCACAGGCTGAGGAGCGTCAAACCACGACCGCACGACGCACCCTTCCCTCACCTTCCTTGTCACTGCTGCCTGTCGCCGGGTTGATAGCGCGGTTTCTCAACGCCCGGCAGACGCGCGCGTGCTGATTCGCTGTTGTAGTGGCGGTTGAAGGCCCAGCCGTCGCTCATGGTTCGGTGGAAGCGTTCGATGCTCCTATGTTCGTCAAGTGCTGATTTGGGGCAGGTTGGCGTAGATCTCTCGAGCGATGTATCTCTTGAGGCAGCGGATGATTTCGC